>NZ_DATNPA010000305.1:0-3834 GCF_036703385.1 Allocoleopsis sp.
TTTGCAAAATCGTCTAAAGGCTGCCGGAGGGCATACGGAAATTGAAGTGATTAAAGAGTACGGCAACTTACCACTAGTAGAGTGTTATGCCGGACAGCTCAATCAAGTGTTTATGAATTTACTCAGTAATGCGATCGATGCTATTGATGAACAAAACCAGCTGCTAACACCGGAGGAAATCCAAGCCAATCCTAGCTTCATCCGAGTGCGCACAGAATTAGTAAATGACAGTGAGATAGCCATCCGGATTATCGACAACGGGCCAGGAATCACTAAGACAGTTAAAGCAAGGCTGTTTGACCCGTTCTTTACCACCAAACCTGTAGGAACCGGTACGGGTCTAGGGTTGTCGATTAGTTATCAGATTGTGGTGGAAAAACACGGGGGTCAGCTACACTGCTATAGCCAGTTGGGGCAAGGGACAGAGTTTGTGATTCAGATTCCCATTCAGCAACCGACTAAGAACTCTTAGAACAGGGCACGACATTGTCGTGCCCCTAGAGTATTCCTAGGCCATTACACCACAAACTACTCCTGTGTATAAGCCTCCATTCCTACACAAGAGCACACTAAATTGCGATCGCCAAATGCATTATCTATCCTTCCCACAGTAGGCCAGAATTTATGCTCTCGTGTCCAAGGTGCCGGGTAAGCAGCTTGTTCGCGAGAATAGGGATGATTCCATTCCGAACTCATCAAAGATTCTGCCGTATGGGGTGCATTCTTCAACACATTATCGTGAACATCCACCTTACCCGTTTCAATCTCCTCAATTTCCTTACGAATCGCAATCATCGCCTCACAAAAACGGTCTAATTCTTCCTTAGACTCACTTTCAGTGGGTTCCACCATCATCGTCCCCGCCACCGGCCAGGAGACGGTAGGGGCATGGAAACCGTAGTCCATCAGACGCTTAGCAATATCATCCACTTCAATCCCAGCCGACTTCTTCAACTGTCGCAAATCCAAGATGCACTCATGGGCGACTAAACCCGATTTTCCCTTATACAACACCGGATAGTAAGGCTCTAAACGACGGGCAATATAGTTAGCATTCAAAATCGCCACCTTCGTTGCTTCCGTCAATCCTTCTGCCCCCATCATGGCAATGTACATCCAAGAAATCGGCAGAATACTTGCACTCCCCCAAGGTGCAGCGGAAATCGCCCCAATCGATTTTGGATTTTGGATTTTGGATTTTGGATTAATCTCGTGCATGGGGACAACCGAATGCCCAGGTAAGAACGGCACCAGATGCGCCATTACCCCAATCGGCCCCATCCCAGGACCACCGCCTCCATGAGGAATACAGAAGGTTTTGTGCAAATTCAAGTGGCAGACATCCGCCCCAATATCACTCGGACGGCACAAACCCACTTGGGCGTTCATATTCGCCCCGTCCATGTAAACCTGTCCCCCGTGGGCATGAACCATCTCGCAGATATCCCGAATCGACTCTTCAAACACACCGTGCGTCGAGGGATAGGTAACCATCAAGGCGGCAAGTTCTTTGCTGTACTTTTCAGCTTGACGCTTTAGGTCATCCAGGTCAACATTCCCCTGGTCATCACACTTAACCGGCACCACCTTCATCCCACACATGACAGCACTCGCAGGATTGGTTCCATGCGCCGACTCTGGAATCAGACAAATCTTGCGATGTCCTTCGCCTAGGTGTTGATGGTACTGACGAATCACCTGAAGTCCCGCATACTCCCCCTGAGAACCCGCATTCGGCTGGAGAGAAATGCCTGCAAAGCCGGTGATTTCTGCTAACCATTCCTCCAACTGCTGGAATAAAACCTGATACCCAGCGGTTTGCGATAGGGGGGCAAAGGGATGAATCTTACCAAACTCCGACCACGTTACGGGTATCATCTCAGCGGTTGCGTTCAGCTTCATCGTGCAGGAACCCAAGGGAATCATCGATGTTGTCAGCGATAAATCCTTCGCTTGCAGGCGATGCAGATAACGCAACAATTCCGTTTCTGAGTGATAGCGGTTAAAGACGGGGTTGATTAAATAGCTGCTGTCACGGGCGAAAGGTTCGTCAAACTCAACGGTTACCCCCTTAGCTAAGTCGTCCACCCCAAAAGGTAGTTCTGTAAGACCTTGCACTCCGACACCCGCGAAAATCTTCCACAGGTCGAGTAAGTCTTCTACCGTTGTGGTTTCGTTTAAAGTGATGCCAACAGCAGTCGTCTCAAAACTTCGCAGATTTATGCCCCGCGCCTGGCAGGCGGCTAAAATCTCTTCTAAGCTGTGGATGCCCAATTCCACCCGTAATGTATCAAAGAATAATTCTGACCCAAGTCTGTATCCCAGTCGCTTCAACCCCGCCGCCAGAATCGCTGTTAACCAATGTACTTTCTGGGCAATGCGTTTAATTCCCTCTGGCCCATGATAAACCGCATACATTGAAGCCATTACTGCTAGCAGTACCTGCGCGGTACAGATATTACTCGTGGCTTTATCACGGCGGATGTGTTGCTCACGAGTTTGCAGGGCTAAACGTAGTGCAGGTTTACCTTGAGCATCTTTGGAGACACCGACAATCCGCCCTGGAACTTGCCGTTTGTAAGCTTCTCGCGTGGCAAAGTAGGCGGCATGAGGCCCCCCGTATCCCAGTGGAACACCAAAGCGCTGTGTGCTGCCTACGGCAATATCCGCGCCAAATTCTCCAGGGGGTGTAAGTAGGGCAAGGCTTAAGGGGTCGGCAGCAACGGTGACTAATGCACCCACTTCATGAGCCTTTTCGATAAATTCCCGATAGTCGTAAATTGTGCCATCTGTGGCTGGGTACTGGAGTAGTGCGCCAAAAATAGGTTGTTCAAATTTGAACGTCTGATGGTTACCGACAACCACCTCAATTCCCAGTGGTTGAGCACGGGTTTGTACCACTTCAATGGTTTGGGGATGGCAGGCACTAGAGACAAAGAAGGTATTGGCTTTGGTCTTACACAAGCCATAGCTCATGCTCATTGCTTCGGCGGCGGCGGTGCCTTCATCCAGTAAGGAAGCATTGGCGATTTCCAAACCTGTGAGGTCAATCATCATGGTTTGGAAATTCAGGAGTGCCTCTAGACGCCCTTGTGCAATTTCCGCTTGATAAGGGGTGTAAGCAGTGTACCAGCCTGGATTTTCTAGAATGTTGCGCTGGATGACGGGCGGGGTGATACAGTCGTGATAGCCCATGCCGATGAGCGATCGCAAGACCTGATTTTTGGAAGCGATTTCTTTGATCTGGGCTAAGGCGGCGTACTCACTTTGGGCGGCGGGTAATTGTAGGGGTCGATTCAGGCGGATGGCAGAGGGAACTGCTTGGTCAATTAAGGCGTCAAAATTGGAGAATCCCAAAACGTTGAGCATTTCCTCGATATCAGCGGCACTGGGGCCAATGTGCCGCCACAAAAACGAATCGGCCTCTGGTGAGGAGAAATTCTGCTGAGAGTCAAGCACGCTTTGAGCGTCTTTCGCTTCCGGGTTAACTTTGACATCCAAGTTAGGCATAGGGAACCGATTCATTGAAGGACTGTGGCGCGTTACAAATGTCAAGTGTTAGCGCGACACATTATTATTTTGTAATAAACCCCAAGAAAATAGCTCTCAGCAGACATTTTCCGGTTCTTCTTTAGAGTAAGCGATTGCCTACGGCACCAGCGAAGCTGATCGCTTCTCTAAGCTTCTCCTTCCACCTGTTCTCGATACTCACTCGCCGACAACGCATCGACTACTTCATCTGCATCGTTGATGCGTAGCTTGACCAACCAACCTTCGCCATAAGGGTCATCTGCAATCAGTTCGGGAGACTCAATCAGTGCTTCGTTGCGCTCA
>NZ_DATNPA010000306.1:0-8076 GCF_036703385.1 Allocoleopsis sp.
AGGAATGTTTTTGCACATTTGGGATGCTCCCTTCTTGCCTAACTGTTATGCTGGGCGTTAGCAAAAAAAAATAGCTACTTCACTTCCAGTTAGCTTTACATATTGAAAGTGAAGTAGCTATTTTTACTGACCTTGATTTAACCTGTTTCTCCGGAAGCGATCGATGTCGAGTTCAAATACGATATACTTCACCCTTTTAACGCTTACTTCAACTCTGGCTGGAGTGAAGCCCAGGAATTTGCACAAACCATCAAACGCCTCTTGTTTGCAAGCTAGGTAGGGTTCTCTAATCTCTCGCTTTGCCCCAATCTTCCATTGAAGTGGAGCATTGATGTACACGCTATTAGGGATATCATCTCCAATGAATTCCTTTACCTGATCTACTTCTGAATTGTTCGTTTGGGCTAATTTTGTTGAGTCGTTCATTGCTCTATACCTCACTAATTGTATTTATCTCTAAGAAGGCGCTAGCCTTTTTGTGCCGAATTTTTGCTCCTTTCAGCCCTATAGACAAGCAGATGTTTCTTATCTAATCGAAATATTCGGTTTTAACCGCCTTCTGACAACTTTCAGGCAATCTTTATTAATCTCCACAGGCTGACAGATTCGTACCAAGTTTTCTCGTATGTTGAACCTGTTGTTCCTTCATTCCTAGTTTTTCAGCCAGTTCTCGAAAACGTCCACCCTAGATCGATTCTTGAAGAGGATTAAGTAGGTGAGTAACTCAAGAGAGGAAATTGGTAATATCTTTGCTCACACAAAAAAATTATTGTGATGATATATAAAGTATATATATTCCTATCGTAAAATGCAATGCACAGCTTTTTTGTAGCCATAACGACGGGCGTTATCTGTACTCAAAAATTGCTGCTCATAGAGATCGGATTGTTAAAAAAAAGGCGGCTCCCGATCGCCGCCCCAACCATGCACTATTGGCAATTGAGTTTAAAAGTTCAATTCTGGACTTGGCTGCATTTTCGCTTTCGTACCCTATAAAGTCATCTCCATTCCCTTCTGTTGTGTCGCAGACCCAACAAGCCAATTTGTTGTCGTAGATATGATACGGATGTGTTCTGATTCCTTGGATAGACCAAGAATGCAGTTCAAGGATTTCAAACTGAGGCTGAGGCATTGTTTTTTTAGAATATTTTCTAAAAAATAAGAGGCAGGTTAATAATAACCTGTCTCTTTTTTCAGTATATAGATTCATCTTTATCATTAAAATTTAGCGCTAGCTATTTTTTTCAACAAGATTGCAACAAGATGCATACCGTTTTTGACTCGCTTTAAATCCAAGAGGTGCGAACGGAGGGCTTTGCCAAATTCCAGCCGACTGGAATTTGACAATGGGTTCCCTACCACAAGTCAAATACGTCAATGGGCTTGGCGTGCTGTAAATCGAGTACTGGCTCTTTTGGAACAAGTCCTAAGTCGATAAGCGTTAGACAGCAGCCATGAAGGATTTGAACGTGACATCTTTTGTCAGCCAGCCCTTTTACCGGAACGTAGTCTTTTAGATCGAGGCACCAGCACACAAGTCCCCTGACGCGACCCGACTGGATTGCTTGACACAACGCCAGTACTTTGGTCAGATAGTCTTGTTCCCAAGCTTCAAGTTGTTCTGTTTTTCCACTCTTGCAGGCATCCACAATTCTGTTCCAGAGCCAGCTTCTATAACTTGATAGTGACTCTGCTAAATCTTTGACGGCACCTTTGACATACTTGGATTTTTTCCAGGAATACGGGTTCCCTAGATTGATTAGCAATTGCCCGTTTAAGTAATTTTCTCGCTTTGGTCTGCCGCCGTATACGAGTCCCGACTTTCCACAGTAGCCATTTTTAAACTTTAAGATGTCCATAAAATTTCCGCGTTTATTTTAAAAAATAAGCACCCTCAACACACGGATGCTCTCGGTCTAATACCGCTTGCCTGTTTTCTCTCTTGTGCGTAAAAGCGTTAGCTATTATGAGGCTGCATATTTTTCCAGGACACTCAACAAGAATACGGCTATTCCACAAGCTATTGCCTTTGGTAGGTTTCCCATTTTCACGGCAGGACACAGCAGGTAACCTACTAAAAACCACGCGCTTCCAAATAGAGCCATACTTATCCCCCCGGCAAATAGCATTCCTAACCCCATCGCCACGCTTGCCACTGTCAGTATCCAGGCTACCCCCGCATCTAGCGCGATCGCATACGGTTCCATGAAGTCAAAAAAACTCCCGATCGCTTTAACGGTAATTTCAATTACCCACCAGATTTTCTTCATACGAATTCCAGCCTTAGATCTATCTTTTTTTTTATTGAAGACTTTGTAAAGTCCGTTCCAATTTTAGCAATTTCTTCCTCTAACCAAAGGAGTAGATGCTTGAAGGTGTTTTTTTGGAACCCTTGCCCTGTATGGATTATAGATCGGGGCTATTACCCAAAATTCTTCCTCTAACTGCCTGCCTAATTCATAGGTAGGAATCTTTACCCCTTTTGTTTCAGTTACCTTCATCTTGAACTCCTCACTACAGCAATTGAAGAAGGTAATCCATTTTTCTTATGGCTTTAACTCAGACACACCGCTTTAATCGTCGATCAAAAGATGCTTCCGTATATCCCCTGATGGTTGCATCCTCGTTTGTTCTTTTGACCGATATGGTCTACACGTCCAGCGTGTTGAGCGTCTCGGCGGTAACTCTTGGAAGCATCGGCATTTCCTATATGCTCTGGCCTGCTGAGTTTAGCACCGTGGGTCGTTGGCTCAAACGGTATCGATTGAGCTGGCAAGCCGGTTTGCTTGTTGCAGTGGCAGCAATGTTTTTCCTCAACGGTATATCCCAACCGGCTTCGGCTCAGTTTTTCGGACAAGCCGAACAGTGGATGACGGGGCAATTCCCCCAAGGCGGTCAGGTTATTCCATTGGTGTTTAACGTTTTGCGCGGTTTGTTCATCCTGTACCTGGGTATTTCTTTGGTGAAAGTCGTTCAGGCAGCACGTCAGGACGAAGACTGGCAGAACTTGGCACGTACTCCTCTCATCATCCTGATTGCTATCACAATGGGCGACTTACTCAGTCAGTTCATCATCGGTGGGGGTGGCGCTTAAAGAGCGGGGTTTTCACGCGCACACGATATGACTCAACAAGAGATATCTTTTAGGCCGTGACTGACGATTCCAAAAAATTCCGCAAGGTTAACGCCAATCTTGGTCAGCAGCCTAATATCGGACCTTTCCCTGCTGACCAATTCCTTCCCTGGATCGCCATTGTTGGAACATCTTACTACTTGTGCAAGGTGTTGTTGCAATTTAATTGGGTCGCTACTGGTTGTGTCGCTGCTTGGGGCATTGCAACTTGGTGGGTTCTGACTGGTTCCAAGTCTTGGCGATTCTTATCCAAATTCATCGGTACTCCCTACTTAGTACGCGGCTACGGTCGCTACCGACCATTCCTTAAGTCTGATTCCCAAGACCCTAGATAGTTAGTTTTTCAATCGTTTCAAGCGCTACGTTTTTACGGTTTTTAGGTTTTAGGCAAATGCAACTCAAGAGAGAGCCTGTAGCTAAACAGGCGTCTAACAAGGCTGAGAAAGTTCCCAAACAGAAAAAGAAAATTGGCGCTCAAAGGTTTGACAACGGCTCCGAAAAGCGCAAAGGGACGCCGATTGAGGACTTGTTTCAGTTGGTATCGATGGTTCGCATCGAATTGGAAGGTCGCCAAGTAGGCGGCTACCTTCTCCAAAAAGATGAGAACAGCTTCATGGTTACTTTTGGGTTTGAATGCATGGGCATTCATTCCACCATGCGAGCCGAACAAATCGACCCAGTTTTTGATGCAATAGAAGCTGGTTTGAAGGACTTTCCCCAAGGTGGTGAGTGTTTGACAATTCATATGTCTTCGTTCACCACCGATGCCCTTCGCCAACGCCAGCTTAAGACGCTGATAAAGCAAGCGCCTTCCGATGAGATTGCCTACCTTCTGCTGTCGGATCGTCAGAGGGTTGCCGAACTTACCAAAATGGGCATTCGCAAACCCAAAAAACTTTATCTCTATTGCACCTATACCATCGAACCCGGAGCGGTTGGCGCGTCCGATCCGATTGAGAAGCTGCTTGGCAAATGCGATCGCATTTGGAAAGACTTTACTGGGCAACTGGCTAAAGCTCAGTTCGTGCAGATGGAGCAGCTTTTGGCTGCTTCTTATGCCACTGGTTTTCAGCAATGGGAACAACTTTTGTCCAACAAGCTCGGGCTTAACTTAAGAGTCCTCAACGATACCGAGCTTTGGGAACTTCTTTGGTATCGCCTGAACCAAACCCAGCCAATTGATGTTCCCCAAGTCTTGGTTCTTACTGAGAACGGCTTGCGCGAAGAAGTGCGTAGTGAAATGTCTCCCTTGACGCTTTTAGCCGCAGAGGAACTGCCCGTCACCGACCGCCGCTGGGTACACGCTAACGGCAAATATGTCGGAGTCATGCCCTTTGTCGATAAGCCGGGGGGCTGGATTGGAAAGGAATCTCAACTTCGTTACATCTGGGAGGTTTTATCAAAAGAGAAAGTTTACGACACTGAGGTTTTTTGCCAGTTGACTAGAGCTAACGAAGCGATAGTCAAAAGCAATATGCAGCGCCTGACCAAACAGGCGAATACAGCTACGGCTATTGCATCGCAGGGGAACTCCATCGATGTCAAGGCACAGCTCAACATCAAAAAAGGTGTAGAAGCGCAAGAAGCTCTTTATGAGGGAGCCGTTCCCTTCTACACAAGCGTCGTTTTTCTGGTTCACCGCAAGTCGAAGAACGTCCTGGACGATGCTTGCAACTATCTCTCGTCTCTATTTCTGCGTCCGGCTTGGGTGGCGAGGGAAGAGGAATATCCCTGGCTCATTTGGATGCAGACATTTCCCATCTGTTGGCAGCGGCTTTTAGCCAAGCCCTTTAATCGCCGTCAGACCTACTTGAACGGTGAAGTCCCCGGACTCATGCCAATTGTGATGCCGCGTACCTCCGATTCGACCGGATTGGAATTGATTGCGGCAGAGGGTGGAAGTCCTATTTACATCGACCTCTACACCAAACACAAAAACTTGATGCTCTTTGGAACTACCCGTTCTGGTAAGAGCGTTTTGGCGGGAGGGATTCTCACCCAGGCTCTCGCTTACGGGATGCCTGTCGTCTGTATGGACTATCCCAAGCCCGATGGGTCTAGTACGTTCACCGATTACACCCACTTTATGGGCGATCGCGGTTCGTATTTCAACATCAGCAAAGAGTCGAGCAATCTGTTCGAGCTGCCCGACCTTTCAATGTTGCCTGCTGACCAACAAAAGGAGCGCCTTGAAGATTACAAGGACTTTTTGATTCAAGCTCTGATGACGATGGTGGTCGGTGCTAAGGGTGGCGATACCGCAGCCGAGCGAGCATTCTCCGATACGGTGCGAAGCATTCTGACTCTAGCGGTAGATGCTTTCTTTAGCGATGACTTGATTCGCGATCGCTACGCTCAGGCATTTATTGGGGGATTTGGCAGTGAGTTTTGGCTCACGATGCCTACGCTGCACGACTTTTTGGGCTATTGCTCCTACGAGCGCCTCAAGATGGATGGAGTCAGCGATGACATTAAAACGGCAATGCAGCAAATCAAGCTGCGCCTCAATTTCTGGCTCACCTCGCGGGTAGGTAAGTCTATCAGTCGTCCTTCAACGTTCCGCGCTGACTCTCAGCTACTGGTGTTTGCACTGGCGAATCTCAGTAACGATGAAGACGCAGCGGTTCTTTCTTTGAGTGCTTACTCGGCAGCGCTGCGTAGAGCGCTTGCATTTCCCGCGAGCATCTTCTTTATAGATGAGAGTCCCATCCTTTTTGAATATGGCTCGATTTCTCAGTTGGTGGGACGCTTGTGTGCCAACGGTGCTAAAGCCGGGGTACGTGTCATCCTTTCTGCCCAAGAGCCGATCAGTATTGCCAATAGTGCGGGTGGAGCCAAAATTTTTGCCAACATGACCACTCGGTTGGTCGGGCGGATTCAGGCGACTGCGGTAGATGCCTTCGTGGATATTCTCAAATATCCCCGTGAGATTATCTCTCGCAACGCTTCCGAAAGCTTTTTCCCCAAGAAAGAGTCCATCTACTCCCAATGGCTGGTTGATGACATGGGTACTTTTACCCAGGCTCGTTTTTATCCGGCTTTTGGGCTGCTAGCGGCTGTCGCGAATAACCCCAATGAGCAGCAGGCTCGGACGGACGCAATGCGTCGCCATTCCGACAAGTTTGTTGGGCTGAACACGTTTGCCCAAGAGCTAGTTGCTTCGATTCGCGCGTCCTAACACTCACTATTGCACTTTGATTGCAACGCAACTTCATATGAACAAGAAAAAACTTTCCTTCTTAGTGAGCGTAAAAACAGGTTTTGTCGCCTCTGTTCTGTTGTTAGGAGTTATGGGCGCTCCAGCTCATGCCGCACCCAGCGGCGGTAACTCCGATCCAATATCGAGCCTCACTGACTGGTTTAACAATCAACTCAAAGCCGTTCAGGGGTACGCCGATAAGTTCTCTGAAACGATTGGCTCCCTTGGAGACGAGTTCAAAGGTCTTACTGATGGGCTTATGGGCGATCTGGGTTTAGCTGATTCTACCAAAGCCAGGGAAAAGTCTAAAGAGGCATCCCTTGATTCCAACTCTCCCGAATATAAGGGCGAGACGGCGGCTAATGAAGTGGATCGGCAAAACGCTAACGCCAGCTCCGAAGCTGTCCTTAGTGACGCCGGTCAAAAGCAACAAGCAAAAGCTTACGACCAAACTCAGACCAGTGTTGAAAACAACCAGCAATATGCCGAGCAAGCTCAAGGTGACGAAGTGACTCAAAACGTCATGAAGCATATCGCTTCTCAGACGGCTGAGACTTCTAACGTCTTGGGAGGGTTGAGGGCTGACTCTCTCAAGCAGACCGAACAGGGTGCTCAAACCAATAAACAGCTCACTAATATTTCGCGAACGGTTGATGGTCAAACGCAGCAATCTAACTACCAAGCCATTGGCGGTGGTTACTCTAACCTGCGTACTGCCTCTCAAGCCAGTTTGTTTTAGTCAATTCTCACGCCGAGTGAGCGTGATTCCTTAAACATTTCAACGCCATCTTTCCACACAGTTATGTTCCTTTTTGAGCTTCCCTTATTTTTGGCTCAATCGAATACTTCTCCTGGTGAGAGTGCCTCCAAAATTACTGAAGATGGCGCAGCCGCTAGCGAGGCGATCGCTTCGGCAATGGATCAACTGTGGCAGGACGTGATTGGTGCCGGTGGAGTCGGGGGTGCGGGTTTGTACGGCGCTATTGCTAACTTGGGTTTGCTATTTGCCGTAGGCACTCTTCTTATTTGGGTTGTGCAGTGGGCTAAAGCCCTTGCCGATGATTCCACCGCGTCACCTTTATCTGAAGTTATCTGGCCTCTTCTAGTTTGCGCCCTTCTTGCCAATCAGGGGCAATTACTGTCCACTTGCACCTTGCAGCTAAGGGACGTAATCAATGCTACCAACCAGGCTGTTTTGGATCAAACGTCTAGTTCAATTCGACTGAAGGAAGCTTACAAGCAGGTTGTTACCGAGGGTGGAGCTGCCGACTTAGCCGAATCGTTGGTCAATCAGTGCGCCTCAATTGTCGAACCAGAGCAACAAAAAGCTTGCCTTGATAAAGCCAAAGCTCAAGCTCAACAAGTTGGCGGAAATTTGCCCAACGGACCATCCAACGGGTTTCAAAAGTTTTTGGATGGATTGGGTCAGACATTTAACACCAATATCTTTCAGTTAGCCGTTCGAGGTTGGCTGATTGCATTCGGAATTGCCTTTCAGTGGATTGTTGAAATCTCCCTGCTGCTAACAGGACTGCTCGGTCCTCTTGCTGTCGGTGGCTCTCTCCTTCCTATCGGTCAAAAATCTATTTTCGCTTGGCTGACTGGGTTTTTCTCGGTTGGTATGGTGAAGCTTTCGTTCAATATTATCAGCGGCTTGGTTGCCACTTTAGTTTTAAATGCCGGACAGAACGACCCAATGATATTTGCTTTTGCTACGGGTCTTCTAGCTCCAATTTTGTCACTG
>NZ_DATNPA010000307.1:0-7219 GCF_036703385.1 Allocoleopsis sp.
TCAGAATTGTGGAAACCGATAATGCTCTATTGGCTTTAATTAGCGCCGCCTATATAGCAAGCGTCAGATGGATAAGCTACACCCCCACAAAGAGCCGATGGGCATTTCCCAGCCTATAGAAGGCTTGTGTTAACGGAAATAAAACCCCTGTAGAGCATCGATTGCTACTGAAGTTAGGGAGCGATCGCTTCTATTCTTTCTTACAGTTCCTACTAACCTGAATCAGGATAAAGGCTGAGCGAAGGCTAACGCCAGGGTTCCCCTAGCTCCCGTAATGCCGCTAGGCTCGTCACGCCAACACTCGTTACCTTGCGATCGCCCTTTGTGGGGTGCCGTAGGCCATCGCACAACACGGTTAACCTGTAGCAGCTGAGGAAATTCACACAGGTTATTAATAAAATTTGTATTCTTCAACCTTCCAGTAACTGTCTGGTGAGTCCAGGTTAGTTCTAACTATACGTTTCCCAACATAGCTATACATTGGCTGACTTAATGTACGAACTTTAGGAATTTTATTGAGTCTCAATTGTAGTGCAATACTTCGATAATAGTTAGGCGACCAGTTGAATAAAGTCCGCATTCGGGTTAGGGATTTTTGAGCCTCTACTAGATATTGCTCAAGCTGACGGCTCCTTTGATTGGGTTGATAGCGAAATCCACCCAGTGGCGAAGGAGTTCCGTATAAGTCTGCATGGGAGTAAAAGCGAGACCACAGGTCAAAGTCGCCAGCTAAACTAAACTCAGTAGCAATAGAGCCACCCACTTTTTGCCAAAGATCACGCCTCCAAAATGTCGATTCTTGTTGAATCCACCCTAGGCATGTTTTATTCTCACCAGGTAGGTAAAAACCATCGAGATAAGCTTTTCTTGAGTAGCCAGCGATCGAAGTAATTCCATAACAAAATCCATGCCAGTCCCAATAAGCGGGGGCGAGGGTTGTTAACCAATCGACTTCAGGCAGTTCGGACATGATACTCCCGACTGTTTTTAACGTCCAAGAACAATACATGTCGTCACTGTTAAGCCATGCCATAATCTCACCTGTGGAGTAGGAAAACCCTTTGTTAATTGCATCGTATTGCCCAGCATCGGGTTCGCTGCACCAGAAGTGAAGATGCTTTTCGTATTTTTTGATAATTTCTACGCTTCCATCTGTAGAACCGCCATCAATGATAATGTACTCAAGGTTAGGATATCCCTGGCTTAGGATGCTCTGAATCGTTGCCTCAATAAATTCAGCCTGATTAAAAGAAGGAGTGACTAAAGAAATTTTAGGGAAGTCCTTAAGCATAATGAGTCTGAATCCTTCTTAGCTGATTAATTGCTTAGTCAACTCTGCTCTTTGCTCTCGTGTTGCATAAAAATGATATTTTCTGAGCTGACTTTGCTCACGGACAAAAGCGATATCAACTTGAGACATCGCTCCGTCTAACAAACGATATTGCAAGTCAAAGATGTCATAGGCAACAAAGCCCTGTTCTTTCATAAAAGTCATGCAGTCATAGATTTGTGGCCCATCTTTGAAGAACTCAAAAAATGAAACTTCAAGAATGACAAGTTCTGTGTCTTTCAGAACTGTCTGCGCTCCTTTTAATACCTCTAACTCATAACCTTGCGTATCAATCTTGATTAGGTATGGCCCTTCTATTCCCCGCTCGGAGCAAATATTATCCAAGGTCATTCCAGGAATCGTTCGTTCTATACCATTGACATCAGAATCTTCTTCTTCTTTATAAAAGGATGAGCCTACCAGGTCAGGATGGACGTTGATCACCAGATTACCAGGTTGAGGCGTCGCAGCAGCAATAATATATTCAGCTTGCTCCAGCTTATCCACCAAGGAATTAAGGTGAGGGATGTATTCTTCAAGTGGTTCAATCAAGATATGTCTGGCTTCAGGAAATACCTCATATAAGGCAGGAGTTCCACTAGCTGCACCAACATCAATGATGGTTTTAGGTTGAAGCCCATTTTGGCAAGCTTGGCTAAGACAACCATACATTGATGCTCTAGGAGTTTGCGCGATCGCTTGTCTTTTTCGATGAATCTCAAGACCCAATAACGCCAGAGTTCTGTTCAGTAACTTTTTGGATAACTTTAGCATTTTATAGTTCTCGTAGTCCAGCCGATAGTAATAAAAAGACCTTCAAAAATAAGAATTGAATTTTATTGATGGTGAAATAACTTCTTGAACAAGTTTGACAAAGGTAGCACCAAATTCCTGAGTACGTCTAGGACGTTGTTCCCGCGCCAATGTTTCTAGCTCGTAATCAGGACCGGGTTGATGCTCATCAAATACCCTCACTAGAGCATCTGCCAGTACCTCGGGTTCGTGAGGATTAAAGAAAATTGCATGAGGGGGATTTTGCTCTCGATGGACAGGAATATCGGACAAAATCATGCGTTTGCCAACGGACTTTGCTTCTTCCACAGTTGTACTCCATCCTTCAAAAATTGAGGGTTGTAATACCGCTAAAGCTTGACGCATTAGTTGGTAAAGATGAGTGTGAGGAACTAAGCCAAGAATAATCAAACGATCGCGCAGCCCCAGAGTTGAAATCGTTGGCAACAGTTCAGCAAAGTAGAGGGGGTGGCGAGGCTCATTGGTATTGCCAGTGCAAACAATTGTAATTTCAGGATGTTTTTCCTTGAGGAGTGTTAGTGCCTGGATGACAACGTTATGATTCTTGTGTTTCCAGAATTGATTGGGTAAATAAACGAATCGATCAGGTAAATGATAGTACTCACAAACCCAGGCAGGATTTGAATCATATATATCTGGTGGGACTTGTGCTACAAACGAAAGTACTCTGGCTTTATGGACGGCTTGAGGAGCAAAGCGTTTAAAATCTTTCAAGGCATCCTGACTGCTGAGAATAATGCGATCGGCGTGTGCCGCAACTCCTGAGAAAAGCTCATCCCGTTCTTGAATCTCTTGTGACGAGAACATTTCGGGCAGATGCAAATGCTGAAAGTCTGGTATCCAAGACAAGAGTGGCACACTGAAATTAGAACCATACTCTAGGTTTGTGAACAGACAATCTACCTGATGTTCGCGCAAGCACGACGCAATTGGCGGTTCAGGTTCCCGCCAAAGACCCAAATATTTCTGGGTGCGAATCAACTGGCGTTGCCAAAACTGTGGTATCGGCGGAACGGGAGGCAGGTGGAGTACTTGATCGATGTAATCGCTCAGACTACTGTAGCTGCTAAGCTGTGCTTGGTGCAGTACCACAAGTATAATTTCAGGACAACAAGACCTGTCTAGCGACTTGAGCGCCACAAATAGATTTTTGAGGTAGTGATTTCCTGCTGTCCACTGCGTACTGGTCAGGTTGGTAAAGGCAATGCGTAGAGGTCGGTTTTTAGATGTTAACGTCATACACCCACTAGCTCCGCACGACACCAGTGTGCAAAGGTTTTTACACCTCGCTCCAGAGGAACACACGCCGTAAATCCCAAAGCCTTCAATTTCGATATATCAGCTTGCCAGTTAAGGGGCGTTCCTGGAGGGACCACTCCATCAAACTGAGGAGTACACTCAGCTTGTAAAGCATCTATAACGATATGTGCCAACTGTGCGATCGCTACCTCTTGACCTGTCCCCAGATTATACACTTCACCCTGCATGGGGGCAGAAGTAGCAACGACGCCCAAAGCTTTGGCAATATCGAGAGCATGGATAAAGTCTCGACTTTCTTTGCCAGTGCCTTGTAATGTCAAGGAGTTTTGGGTGATAACTTTTTGGCACATATCCCAGAGTACCTGACGACGCAAGCCCGGACCATAGGCGGAGAAAATCCGCAAGCTAGCTGTTGGTAGGTGGTAAACTTTAGCAAACTCTAGGCATAACTGCTCACATTGCCATTTATGAAAGCCATAGGGAGAGATAGGAGCAGGTGCCTGAGATTCGCTTATAGGTAGTGTTTCAGGGTTACCGTAAACGGCAGCACTGGATAGTAAAATGAAGCGGCAGCTAGGAGCATTGAGGCGCAAGGTGTTCAGAACTTCAAATGTCAGCATTGTACTGCCATAAAAGTCGGCTACCGGATCGGTCATGGATAAACCCACAGAGGCACGACCTGCACAATGAATACAAACTTGAGGAGACTCCTGCTGGAGCAGACCACTGAATGTTGTATCCGGCAGTTGAAGACGGTGGTAGGTTGACAAATTAGAGAGGGGTGCATTTTCCGGAGGAGAGTTATCAATGCCAATGACAGACCATCCCTGCTCCGAGAAATGACGAGCAACGTAGCGTCCAATAAACCCTGCAACACCTGTTACTAGGATAGATGTCATAAATTCTAGTATCTACTTTTATTGCCTATTCGTAGAAAAAACTTTTCTGAGTTTAGCTTCACAAATCCCCCAACAGTTTACTGCTTGCAATTACGGGCATTTGAATCACAGGATAGCTTTTTCTTAGGTTTTCTAGATACTCCGTTTCAGCAAGAAGATATTTATCTCCGTCTTCAGGATATCGCTCGACATTGACCCAACTTTGCAACTGTAAGTCAAAGCGCTTGATGATACGGCAAGGATTTCCTACAACTATACTTAAAGGAGGAATACTTTTGGTTACGACTGTTGCTGAACCAATGATTGAACCATAGCCTATACTTACACCTTTTAAGATAGTCACGCTTGCTCCAAGCCAGCAGTTTACTCCCACATTTATAATGCCGCCATTTGTTGTGCCCGCGATGATATAGGGTAAAAAGGGAGAAGTGTAAATATGGTCACTTCCTAAAAAATGACAATCAACACCCGTTAAGCAGTAGTCACCAATCTTTATATAATCTCCAGAACTAAAAAAATTCCTTCTACCAATAAAACAGTTATTGCCGATAATCAGACCTATCTTTTCTGTCTCGCGATGATTGATGTTTATCCAGGTATCTTGTCCAATACATGAATGATGACCGATTTTTATATTTTTCCACCCCAGAACCTGGACAGATGGATCGACATACGACTCTTCCCCAATATTTGGGTGTTGTTGCCTCTGGAATAATATCCTAAATTTATTTTTAGCTTTTCTTAATTTTTCGATTATTGCTGGTGGTACTTTAGAACGTATGAATTGCTTCATTTTTTTAGAATTATCAAGCTAATTTTTTAGGTATGGCTATCCGATTTGCTTGACTAAATATTTTTAGAGCAATAGTATTACATCTAATTCCAGCGTCCAAGCCAGTATTTACTAGTCAATCGGTAAAATTCAATTCCTAGCTCTCCTAAGTTTTTAATTCAACGGCTTTAACCACTCTAGCTGGATTACCAGCAACAATAACCAATGGAGGAACATTTTTAGTGACAACTGAACATGCACCTACAACAGAACCTTTACCAATTGTTACGCCTTTAAGAATTGTAGAATTAAATCCTATCCAAACATCGTCTTCTATATTAATAAATTTTGATTCTATATCAAAATCATTAGCTTGAAGATTATCATTTGACATAAGAGCTACAAAATGTTTATATCTGAACGCCTGATCAATAGAATGAGAATTAGTATCATGAATGTTGACATTGTGTGAAATAAAGACTCTATTTCCAATCGTGATTGAATCAGCAGACCATATACGTGTATCTTCTCCAACATAGCAATCTTTGCCAATCTGGATTTTTCCGGCGTGTGGGAATACACGTAGTTGTCCCCTAATAACTGAATTTTCTCCTATCTTAATTAATTCAGGATTTCCTGAAAGGTTTTCAACAGTTGCATTGGGCAGAACTTTTACGGATGAATGTATGTTGGCATGATGATCAAATATTTGCTGTCTCTTAAGACTTTCTCCAAATTCAAGAAGACTCTTTATATAGAGATAAATTCTATACTTGAATCTTTTATGCAATGACGAAATATATTTACTCAAAAAACTCATCAGTCTCTAACCCCTTTAGCCAGTCCGAGGAGCATAAGCTTATTAATCGGGTAACACCCAACTCCAGAGGGATTCAATATCATCACGGACTATTGGCCTGATTACCTTAGCTGGAACTCCCACAGCAATGGAGTTAGAGGGAATGTCTTTGCACACGAGGCTTCCAGCCCCTATCACTACATCATCTCCTATACTTACTCCTGCAAGTATAGTGACATTAATTCCGCACCAGACTCGGTTACCAATTTGAATGGGTCGAGGTGTAGGTGCCATACTTATTGGTTCGTGCGCTCCAGTTTCCAAATGTAAGCCAATAGATCCTAGAAAATCATCGCCTATTACGATGGGAACGTGGTTTATGATTCTTACATAATCCCCTAGAGCGCATCGCTCACCCAAAACTAAATTTCCATCTCTTAGTAACCGTAAATCTCTGCCTACAAATAAAATTTTGCCGTGCTGAATTTTTCGCATCCTAAAATAAAGACGCCTTAAGTATAAAGCATCCTTAGAAGATTCAGCAAAATGGGCTTCTATTTCCGAAAGAAACCATATAAGCTCTAAAATAATTTTACGAATTAGCGCCATACTAATAATCCTGGGCCACAAACTCCTTTCCATTGCTCAGCCGTTGTCCAAGCTGACATATTGCCAACAAATTCCACATCAAATGTTAGACATTCTATCAGACTTTCAAATAATTCATAGTTTCTTTCACCCAAAAAGATATCGAGGTAGTATTGTCCAGGTGCAAGTGCATAAGGAGGTATCTGACATTCACGCTTTGAGTCTCTATCATTCAGAGGAGTTTCATTGAATTCATCGCTACTGTGATGAACCCATATTCCTTGACTGTTACGGATAACGAGACAAATGACTAATCCTCTATTGTTACACGTTTCCAGGTCGAATTTAATCCGAATTGGGCGATCGATATGAAAATTAGTATCTTTGACATTATCTTGATAAATTTCTATCTTTTTAAAGTGAGGATAGTCGAGAGGCTTCAAGGCTGTATATAAAGAATTTCCAGAAATACCCGGCCTGCTGTAAGAGGCAATTGCCTTATCAATTGAGCCATCAATAAGACTTTTGCCTTCCTTTAAAAGAATGCCTCTTTTGCATAAAGCTCTTATTGCACCCATGTTATGACTAACAAATAAGACTGTCCTACCCTCTTTAGCAACATCTTTCATTTTGCCCAGACATTTTTCCTGAAACTGTGTATCGCCTACAGCTAGCACTTCATCGACAATCAAAATTTCTGGTTCCAAGTGGGCAGCTACGGCAAATGCTAAGCGCACATACATTCCGGAAGAATAACG
>NZ_DATNPA010000308.1:0-17357 GCF_036703385.1 Allocoleopsis sp.
TAGACTTGTTCTCAGAGGTCGGTTTTCCACCGCTATCAACACCCTCAGCATAGGCAGGTTCTTCCATCGGTATATGCATGACGATTGGGGTCAAACCTTGAATGTTTAATTGCTGATAAATCGTGTTGCTTTGGATCGCGATCCATAACACCAGCCCAATGGGTACCACCGTCCAAAGAGCCTCTATTTTCCAATCTCCCCTAGCAGGATGACCGTGACTGAAGTCTCCTTTAGGTGCCCGATAAAAGAGGATTGAATACCCGATAACAACGGCAATGCCTAGAAAGATGAACGCTCCAACTGCAACTAGGAAGCTAAACAAATCGTCAACATGTTTTGCTTCAGCCGTGCCCTGACTAGGCATCCAGGAATACGCCTGCTGCCCAAGCCATTTGCTGGCGATGATATCCACTGCTATAACAATAGCCACTAGCACAGATTCTAAAACGGTCAGCATAAAAACTTCTGTAATCTCGATACTTCTGGTGCTTCTGGCTAATACAAAAAGGTAGAAGGCAGAAGGCAGAGGGCAGAAGGTAGTCCCAATGAAAAAATTTCACCGCCATGAATGAAAGTGGTATTTCCCATTCCCCACTCCCCACTCCCCACTCCCCATTTTCAAGTCAGAAAAGCTTATAATTTCTACTTTTGACTCTGTTGTTAACTGGTCACTTATTTCCACCATGTTGCACTAATTACTTAAGCAGCACGTCGGGGTTTTTGCCCTGCCGGAGTAAGTCGGCAGCAGTATTGTGGATTCCGAAATCCGCTCCTAATTGCGCTCCCAATGTCCCGTGTATGTATAGGATTCCTAAAAGCACAATGCCTACTCCCAAGTAGCTCCACTGAACCTGTCTGCGAGCCTCACTGCGCCAGCGATAGCGCTGAAGCCCTCTCCAAACGGTCATGGCAACGATCGCTCCGAACAGAAAAACTCCACCCAACCCATGCAAAATCATGGTTGGAGCAGCCCCCAACCCCCAACTACTCTTGACATCAGTTGGCGGATCTGCGAGCATCATCTCGAAAAAGCCTGCCCCTACAGTGAACAAGGTGATAATTGCTGCGGCTAGCAGGTTATACCAGCCGACATCGTAGAAGCCAGAACGAAGAGCAGTCAGAGACAAAAATTTGAAGATTGGGCGTTCTAAAGGAAAAAGAGTTCCTGCGATATCAAAAATAATGGCAATGATGAACAGACCCAGCGTAAAATGCACCAAATTTGGATGCATGGGGAATTCATAAGGTAGCCTGTTGGCTCCCACTTTGAACCACAACTGCTCGATAAGTTGCGAGTTCATTACAAACCACCCCTTTTCATCGCTTCAACGACTGGCTCTACATGTAACCCGTATACCCAAACCAATCGGCTTCCAAGAATGGTTTGGAAGGACACCAAGCAAATTAAAAACGTTGCTACCCCCAAGTAAACAGGTGGTACCTTCAATGGATCGCGGTTGCGAATCACAAAGCGCCAAGCTGTAACCGCAACAACGATCGCAGAAAGCGACCAGCCCGTGATTGTGTGCAAATCCAGCACTGGCTTCGCTGCTTCGTAGGGATTCGCCAGACCTGCTTCAAACTGACCGAAGATGACGGCTAGAAATATGCAGACCGAGGCGACAAACATATTCCAGAAACTCACTTCAAACAAACGGTGATTGCGGGTAAAGTAGCCGACCAGGTCGCAGAAGAAGGAAAAAAATACCATTGCAATCACGAAGTGGACGATGATCGGATGAATGGGATCGGGGTACGGTAGATTCGCGTTATTTAGAGGCAGAGCAGGCACCACTTTCTCCTTACGCTAAAAAGACTCGCGATCGCTTCTGATAGCAACACTTAAATTGCGTTTATTCATAAAGTTTTAGTTTCTTCTATTTGTATTTGCTTAGAAAATGAAAAAATATGAATCTACCTTTAGAGTGATATAGGGAAAATACCCTAATAACTTGCTTAACTTGTATTAAATTTATATTTTTTAAAACTTTTTTTGCCTCTAGCAACATAGAAAATACACAGGTTTGACACAGCAATGACAAATGTATGTGTTCCCTAAGTTTAGCCTAATTTATAAATTTTGTGAAACGCTGGTAGGCTTTGTTCGGAGAAGATTTGGACTTCTGAAAAATTAAAATTGATTCAAATTTATAGAATTATGAAATCAGCATTAAATTTCGCTATTCCTTTATAAATATCACGGTCACTCCTCCATTAGGGAGAAGCGCTCGCTCTACATAAATTCCTAAAGTAAGCACAGAAATAGTTGATGAGGAAACATCATGAGCTATTCCCCTTATCTACTTAAAGGGCAAAAATCCCTCGTGACAGGTGCAAGTTCTGGTATCGGTGAAGCCATCGCTCGCTGTTTAGCAGAGGCGGGTGCATCAGTCGTAGTCAATTACCACTCTGAAGCTGAGGAAGCTCGCAAAATTGTGGACGATATTGTATCTGCCGGTGGAGATGCGATCGCAATTCAAGCGAATGTCAGCAAAGAAGACGATGTGAAGGCAATGTTCTCTCAAATGTTCAAAGAGTTCGGCACCATTGATATCTTAGTGAATAACGCAGGTCTGCAAAAAGATTCAGCGTTTGTAGACATGACCCTCGACCACTGGAACTTAGTTATTGGAGTGAACCTAACTGGGCAATTTTTATGTGCCCGCGAAGCAGCAAAGGAATTCTTGCGCCGAGGTGTGCAACCTCGTGTCTCTAGCGCAGCCGGAAAAATCATCTGCATGAGTTCGGTGCATCAGGTGATACCTTGGGCAGGACACGTTAACTATGCGGCGAGTAAAGGCGGGATTGACATGATGATGCGGAGTATCGCCCAAGAACTTGCTCCCCACAAAATTCGCGTCAATAGCATTGCACCCGGTGCTATTAAAACTCCAATCAATAAAGCAGCTTGGGACACGCCGGAAGCCGAAGCGAAATTACTTACACTCATTCCTGCAAAACGTGTCGGAGACGTAGAAGACATCGCCAAAGCAGCTGTTTGGCTTGCCTCCGATGACTCGGATTATGTTAATGGTGCAACTCTATTTGTAGACGGCGGCATGACTCTCTATCCAGGGTTCGCCACGGGGGGCTAGGGTGTGTTTTCAAACTTCGCCGTCAGATTTAGATCCCCCCCAGCCCCCCTAAAAAAGGGGGGAGAATCTAGTCAAAGTCCCCCGTGATATCCAAAGCGCAGCATCTTCTGGCTTCCCCTTTTTAAGGGGGACGGGAGGGGGATCTCCGGCTTTGAAAACAATCCCTAAGTACTTAGAGTTATGCCAACAAAAGTTTCCGTTAATTCTGGGCAAATTGCTATTAATGATGGCTCCACGTTTCTCGTCACCGCATCCGATGGTTCGATTGACGACAATCTTGCCCAAGGTTTTTTCGTAGAAGATACGCGCTTAATCTCCTACTACGAGATTTCGCTCAACCGCTATCAACTTCTACTATTAGTCTCCAGCATTCTGACTCATCACAGCGCCCTCTACCAATTTACCAACCCAGCCTTTCGGACAGTACACGGAATATTACCTTACGGGCGGTTGATGGTGACGATACGACGCGACATTGTTGGAGGTATGCATGAAGATATTGACATTACTAATCATCACCAAGAACCCGTTGAGTTTGAATTAATGTTAGCTATTCGCTCAGATTTTGCTGACATCTTTGAAGTCAAGGGGCAGCAAATCTTGACACGCGGCGAGACAGAAACGACATGGCAGGACGGCATACTGACTACTGAGTACTGTAATGGCTCGTTCCGCAGAAGCCTAATCACTCAGCCAGCTTGTTTCGATGCCAAACCCCGTTATGCCAATGGTCGTCTCTTTTTTGATGTTGTTATCGAGCCAGGTAAGACGTGGCATACTTGTATCAACTTTACAGCCATAGCGAATGAGGATGTACTCAAACCTCAACATACCTGCACCCAACCCCATGAAACCGAAGCCGGAAAAGTCAGGGATGACTTCCTCAATCAAGCGACAAAGCTGCATTCATCCAATGCGGAGATTACAGCCTACTACCAGCAAGCACTCGTGGATATGGGCGCACTGCGAATTAAGGTAGAGGACAATGAGCAGCACTTTTGGATGCCTGCGGCTGGTATTCCGTGGTTTGTTGCAGTCTTCGGACGCGACTCTGTTACTGTAAGCTTGCAAACGATGACGGTTTATCACGAGTTTGCTCGTGGTACCTTAATTAGATTGGCACAGTTACAAGCAACAGAGGTTGATGACTGGCGCGATGCTCAACCGGGTAAAATGCTGCACGAACTGCGTCGTGATGAATTAACCCAACTGCATGAACTCCCTTACACCCCTTACTACGGCACGGTAGATACCACCATCCTTTGGATTATTACCCTAGCTGAAGCCTATTGCTGGAATGCTGACCGAGCTATGCTCCAAGAGTGCCGATCGCCTCTTGAAAAAGCATTAACCTGGATTGATAAATACGGCGATTTTGATGATGACGGGTTTGTCGAATATTTAACCCGTTCTCCCAAGGGATTGCGGAATCAAGGTTGGAAAGATTCGGGCGACTCGATGGTTTACCCGGATGGTAGTTTAGTCGATCCGCCCATTGCGCTGTGTGAGGTGCAGGGCTATGTCTACGATGCTTGGTTACGTGCTGCTGATATCTATCAGGTGTGGGGAGAGGACAATCAAGCGAAGTCACTGCGCCAGAAAGCTAGCGATTTGTATCAACGGTTTAACGATCGCTTTTGGATGGAGGATGAGGGCTTTTACTGTCTGGGCTTAGACAACAAAAAGCAGCAAATCCAATCAATTACCTCAAATCCCGGTCATCTGCTTTGGTCTGGTATTGTACCGAAAGAACGAGCCGAAAAGCTGGTTGAGCGACTTTTTCAAAACGATCTGTGGTGTGGTTGGGGAGTAAGGACTCTCTCAGCGAATAACCCCGCCTATAACCCAATTAGTTATCAACTCGGAAGCGTTTGGCCTCATGATAATTCATCCATTGCTGCTGGACTAAAGCGCTATGGTTATCACAACCAAGCCAATCGCATTGCTGAAGGAATTTTTGCCGCTGCCAGTTACTTTGAGGCGGGACGGATGCCAGAACTATTTGGGGGAATTGAACGCCAACCCGATAGTTTTCCTGTACCCTATCCAGATGCCAATATTCCCCAAGCTTGGGCAGCGGGTTCGATTTTCTTGCTCATCCGGACTATGCTTGGGCTGCAAGCTAATGCACCTCAGAAACGGTTACGAGTGCAGCCATCACTGCCAGAATGGTTACCTGATTTGGAATTAACCAATCTGAGGGTAGGAGATGCAACGGTGGGATTGCACTTCTGGCGGGAGGGTGAGCAAACACGGTGGAAAGTCACTCACTTGGAGGGTGAACTACAAGTGGAAGCTGAGCATTGAGGAAGCTTTTCGGTACATTTTCCCTGATCTTGGTACAAGGATTTTGTAGGATCTGACCAGATTTCCTGGGAGCTGAACAACTTTCAATACCGCTCGAACTATTGAGAGCTAACGGTTTCCGCTTTTTGCAGCAAAGCCTATTTATGGGCACAAAGCAACCCGAACCGAATCAAACCTCGCTGATAACCTCGACTCATCAACCCTAAGGACAAAGCGGCTTCTATCGTACTCCAGCCGCTTTGGAGTAAGCCCAAAATCGCTTTAGGCTCGAAGGCGGAATCAATCACGATATCCCAGAAGGGGGCGACAGCATCCGACCAATCTGCCGTGCCAATGTTTTGGAAGGAGAGACTACGCGCGATCGCTTCATACTCTGGCAGCGAAATTACATAGGGCAAGCAATAAACTCGGTAAATTTCCGCCAAATGCTGCCGTTCATCACTTGTTAACTCTCCCGTGGCTGGCGTGATGGGGCGATGACACCACGTTGCCATCAGGAATGCTCCGCCTGGTTTGAGCACCCGGTAACACTCCTGAAGGAACTTCGTTTTATCTGGCATGTGTTCCCCACTCTCCATCGACCACACAAAATCAAATGTGTCATCGGCAAAGGGCATATCTAGGGCATCCGCTACCTCGAACTGAACCTCATTAGCTAAACCCGCTTCCTGTGCGCGTGCGATCGCTCTTGAGGCTTGCACTGGACTTAGGGTAATTCCGACAGCACGAGCATTGAACTTTTGTGCTAGGTAAAGTGAACTGCCGCCAATGCCACAACCGACATCCAGGATTTGTGGGCAATCCCCTGTGATTGTCCCTACCTGGCGTATCCCTGCCCAGTTGAGCATTTCCTCAATCAATTCAATTTGTGCCTGACGACGGTCTTTTTTCTCTTTGCCAGTAGAACCGTAGTAACCGTGGTGCATGTGTTCGCCCCACACCTGTTCCCACAAACCGGAAGAGGCGTCATAAAATTGCTGAATTTGGCGCTTGAGAGTAGAAGTCATCTGAAGTATAAAGTGTGTTAGCAAAGCGGCGCGTTAGCGCAGTATGAAGTAGGGAATACTTCCTAGGGTATGAGACTCCAACCCATGCTTGATTTTAATTAAGTGGGTGGGAGTGCAAATTTTTTCTAATTGGGATGAAGTCTGTTTTTTTCTGCCATACTTCATTTTTAGCCTTTATATATATATATCTTAAATTAAGAGTTTTAATAAAACTCTTAATTTATAACTTCTTGGAGCTATAAATTAGCTAAATTGGTGTAATTATAATATACAATAATTGTTCTATTTCACCATTCGTCTGTGACCATTTCGCGAACTGTTTGTCTCGGATTCCTTGCGGTGATTGCCGTAGGCACATTTTTACTGATGCTGCCTATTTCAACCAGTAGTGGGACTTGGAATGACCCGCTTGTCGCTCTGTTTACGACAACTTCTGCTGTTTGTGTAACTGGTCATATCGTTGTTGATACCGGCAGCCATTTTTCCTTCTGGGGTCAGCTGTTTATCCTCATGTTGGTTCAGATTGGAGGGCTGGGCTATATGACCACAACAACCTTTCTCATCCTCCTCATCGGTTATCGATTTGAATTGAGGCATAAAAGGGGAATTCAAGAAGAATTGTCTCGACCAGGTCTGGAGAATAGCGCCCAACTCATCCGCTCTATCATTGCTACCGTAATGATTTTTGAAATTACGGGCATTTTTCTGATGCTACCCGTGTTTGCTTCAGCTCATGGACTCAGTTATGGCCTTTGGTTGTCAATTTTTCATAGTGTTAGCGCATGGAACAACGCCGGATTTAGTCTGTTTCAGGATAATCTAATCGGCTATCAGTCTTCATTTATAGTCACCATGACCATTACATCTCTAATTATCTTTGGAGGGATTGGATATCAGGTGATTATTGAAACGTACTTGTGGCTGCGCGATCGCTTTCGTAAAGACCCTAAACGGATTAACTTATCTCTTAACTTTAAAGTTGCTACAAGTACAACAATCGTACTTTTGATCGCTGGAACCATTGCATTTTTCATGACAGAATTACATAATCCTGAAACTCTAGGTTCTCTCAACTTTAAAGATAAATTACTGACGTCATGGTTTCAAGCTGTTGTGCCCAGAACGGCTGGCTTTAATTCCCTAGATTACAGCAAGATGACGACAGCTGCTTTATTTCTCACGATTGGTCTGATGTTTATGGGAGGTAGTCCCGGTGGTACAGCAGGCGGTATAAAAACAACAACCCTACGAGTCTTAACCAGTTGTACAAGATCGATTTTACAAGGGAAAGAGGAAGTCCAGCTGTATGAGCGTCAGATCGCTATTCCTCTTGTTTTAAAAGCGGTTGGTGTTTTGTTGGGTTCAGCCACTACGGTGATTATCGCAACTATATTAATTACCCTTACCGATCCAAACGTCGAGTTTATTCGCATCTTATTTGAGGTCGTATCAGCGTTTGCCACAGTAGGTCTTTCCACAGGTATTACTGCTGGTCTATCAGTGGTGGCAAAACTTGTTTTGGTGGCGACCATGTACATCGGACGGGTGGGCGTTTTACTATTAATGACAGCGCTTTTGGGAGACCCTCGTCCCAGCCGAGTTCACTATCCAGAAGAGAATTTACTGGTGGGGTAGTGAATGGTTAGAAGGTTGAATGTTAGAAGGTTGAATGTTAGAAGGCAACAATCGCCTTTCCTGACTAACCTTCAACTTAATAAATTGCCAAATTTCATTTCCTAATCCTAATTGCCAATCTCTTGCTAGCCTGGATTAAGAACTATTAACAGCATGAGTCAGTTCATTCCAGTGCTGCTACTCAGCTACACCTAGATGAAAGAAAGGAAAACGGTGTGAAGTTGTCATCTTTGAAGTTCTTTCGGAATCTGCGCCGAGACAACAAACAATATGCGGTCATCGGGTTAGGACGTTTTGGTCGGGCTGTTTGCTCATCACTACATCGACTAGGCTATGAAGTACTGGGAACAGATATTGATGAGAAACTCGTTGCTCAAGCTTTGACTGATCAGATCGTTTCTCATGCTGTGCAGTTGGACTCAACTGAACCGGCGGCACTCAAAGAAGCAGGAATTTTTGAATTTGACACGGTAATTATTGCTATTGGTAACTATTTACAAGAAAGTATTGTTACTACCCTGAATGTGAAGGAAGCCAGGGTTCCTCACGTCGTGGCTAAAGCTTCCTCAGAAGTTCACGGCAAACTGTTGCAGCGAGTGGGAGCCGATCATGTGGTTTTTCCAGAGTATGAAGCCGGTTGCGCTCTGGCGAGATTGCTGACGCAACCGTCAATACTAGAACGCTTTGAGCTCGATCCCAATAACAGTATTGTGGAAGTGTTAGTGCCAGAAGAATTTCATGGCAAAACGGTTACGGAACTGGAGCTACGTAACCGTTTTGGAGTGAATTTACTGGCGATTGGCCAGAACGATCAGTTTGAGATTAACCCCGACCCCAACAAACGCCTGTATAAGGGTTTAGCGATGGTGATCATTGGCTCGAATCAAGACATCGATCGCTTACCGATTTAACTGCTCCTGATTGAAAGGAACAAGGCGAGGTAAGCTACGCTGTTGAGGCGCAACCGCAGGGGGTTGTGTCAGTGGTTGTGTCGGTTGTCTGGGGGGTAACATCCTAGGACTTTGCAGCGGTTGGGTAGGACTTTGCAGCGGTGGGGTCAGAGATGGGATGGTCGGTTGTGCCGCTAGCTTTTGCATATACTGGTCAACCTCGTCTATTTTCTGCAAATTGCCTTGGGAGGAGTATAAGTTTTTGGCTTGCAGTAAAAACGACATCGCTTCAGCTCGCCGTTGAGACTGTTCTAGGGATACACCCAGATTAAAGAAGGCATCTGGCATGTTGGGGTTGAGGAGAATGGCTTGCTGATATTGTGCGATCGCTTCTGGATATTTCTTGAGTTGCTGTAGTCCTACAGCCAAGTTGTAGTGTGCCATTACGTCGTTGGGTTCGAGGCGCACCACCGTTTGGAGAGCCGCTACCGCTGGCTCATACTGACGCGCTTTAAGCTGTGCTGACCCTTGGCGTCGATAGGCATCGACATTGTTGGGTTCAAGACTGGTTACCCAGGCAAATCGATCGCCTGCTTCCTCAAAATCCCCTCGCTCTGCCAAAACCATCCCTAGTTGGTACTGAGCTTTAGCAAATTTCGGGTCAAGTTTGGTTACTGTCCTGAGCGAGTCTTCGGCTTCCTTCCAACGGCTTTGCTGGGCTAGCAGTACCCCCAACTGATAGTGTCCTTCAATTAAGTCAGGATTGAGGGCAACAGCTTTTTGGAAGGCTGAAATGGCGGGTTCTGTTTGATTTTGCCTGACCAAAAGCAGTCCCATATTATAGGGAGCCGCTGCATTGTTGGGGTTGAGCGCGATCGCTTTTGTGTACTCTGCGATCGCATCTTGCGTCCTACCTTGAGACTCCAATGCCAAAGCCATGTTATAGCGAGCTTCTGGGATATTGGATTTGAGAGAAAGCGCCCTTTGATACTGGCTAATTGCCCCTGTCACGTTTCCTTGGCGATACATCGCCAAGCCCATGTTGTAGTAAGCCTCTGCCAGATTCGGGTCAAGCGCAAGGGCACGTTGGTATTGATCTGTTGCCAGCTCGGTTTTACCTTGCTGGAACAGAGAATTGCCCAACAAATAATAGGCCATTGGAATAAACGGGTCGAATTGCAGCGCTTTGCGCAACGCTTTTTCGGCCCCTTCAAAGTCGCTGCGATTATAGAGGGTTAATCCGACTTGAAAAGAAGAAGCGGCCTCAAGATTCTCACTGTATAGACCTTCGACCTGCTGAGCAAAGGCAGGACTGGCACTGGTCAAACCGAGACTAATAAGAGCGGCGGCAAGCAGCGGTATCCGTTGGAGATGTTTGAACATAGGTAGAAGACCGTCAACTGTGGCTATTAGCTGTGAGTATCAATTTTTACTCAGATTTTAATCGCTCGGACAACAAGCACGCAGGGCGAAGAAAGGAATGTACTAGCATACCATTTCGGCTAATTCATCCTATCTGTCGCGGAGGGCAAAATTAGCATGGCATCCCCGAAAGAATAAAAGCGGTAATCATGAGCGATCGCATCTTGGTACAAGTCCAGCAATCGCTGACGCCCTATCATCGCACCCACTAGCATCAACAAACTGGAGCGGGGCAAGTGGAAATTGGTAATCAACCCATCCACCACCCGCCACTGATAGCCGGGATAGATGAACAACTGTGTCTTACCCGAAAACGGCTGCAATTCTCCACCCGCCGCCGCTCCCTCCAAAGCGCGTACCACCGTTGTTCCTACTGCAATTACCCGACCGCCTGAGGCTTTCGTCTCCTGAATCAGTTCTACCGTTGTTTGGGGGACGGCTAGCCACTCTCCATGCATGGCGTGGTGGGTAATATCCTCTACTTCCACGGGTCGAAACGTCCCGATACCTACGTGTAGGGTTACAGATGCCTGCTTGATGCCCTGTTGCCTACACCGTTCGAGTAGCTCCGGTGTGAAGTGTAGCCCAGCCGTTGGGGCTGCGATCGCACCAGGAATTTGAGCATAAACGGTCTGATACTGTTCGGGTAACGATTGGGTATCGGTGATGTAGGGGGGTAGGGGTACCTGACCGTACTGTACTAATAGCTCTTCAAAAGATTGCCCAGGGGGGACATCGAACTGCAAGAGACGCCCACTCGTCGCCTCATCCCTGGCTAAAACTGTGGCACTTAGAGGGGGGAGTGGGGGAGTCTCCCCACTATTTAACGAGTGGGTGGAGGATTCGGCTCCAGGGGGGTGCGGTTCAAACTCAATCTTGGCTCCAGGTTTAAGACGTCTACCCGGTTTTACCAGTGCTAACCAACAGTGCTTCTGTTGCTCCTCTAAAAGCAATATCTCCACCGGTGCCCCTGTAGATTTACGACCATAGAGTCGAGCCGGTATCACACGGGTATTATTAAGCACCAAGAGATCGCCGGGACGTAACAATGTTGGTAAATCGCGGAAAATGCGGTGAGTATGGTGAGTCGGTGACTCGACGACCAAAAGTCGCGAACAATCTCTGGGTTCGAGAGGGGTTTGAGCAATCCGCTCCTGGGGCAGTTCATAGTCATAACTAGAAAGCGATCGATCTATCTCGCTACTCTGGCTTAACCGTATGTCAGAGGCGGTGTTAGGCTTGAGAAGAGCCGCCGCCTCACTAGAAACATCAGAGCTTTGAGACTGAGCATCATCCATTGGATTAGTGTTTTTTCATTTCCTGTCAACCGTTATTTTACTGAGGGCATATTCCTCAAGTAGACACAAAATTGGGTAAAGTCCCCTATCTCATATCGGGGGCATTGACCCTACCCCCGTGACGACGCCTTTGCCACAATAGAAGGTATAGAACCTGCTTGGACTTTCAAGCCAAGAAACAACTATGGATTACCTCTACTTCCTGGGCAATGCCAGTCTCACTCTAAGAGTCGTTGAGTATTTGAACTCGATGCACCAACTGCCCGTTCAATCTATGACGGTGATTCATCAGATTGACGGCTGGGTCATCAAGGTCAAAATGAACGGGCCCTTAACTCCCCACCAGCATGGAGATTTTCGGGCGTACATGAACGAAATAGGGATTCCCTACGACCCCGAAATTCGTCTGCAAATGGCTCTTTGGAGCTTGGAGACAGGACAGTCCCCCATTGACGTTATGCGTCGCTACCAAGTTGCTGTCGTCTCTCATGGTAATCCTGATAAGAGTGATATTGAAGCCTTTCGCCAGCAGTTCACAATGGGGTTGGGATACTGCCCAGAAACTTTAGCCTAATTTAGCTGAACTGTTAGGAAGTCCCATCCTCACTAAAACTCCGGTATACTCGCATCCATTATCATCTTTCATCTTTGTTCTGTGAGGATAAGTGCCTTTTAGCCAAGTCCATCGAAGGCTGATGGGATGTAATCTTGTAAGACTAGTCGATAACCCGATCTGAATAGGGGTTGACCCAGCTGAAGGGGCGGAACTCGTATGCCGCTGTCAATCGTTGTGGGCAAAGAAGGCGAATTGGCAGGCTGCTCTGAAGCAGGCGTTGGGTTAACCGGATGTGAACGTTGGGAGACACGTCGGTAGCTAACGAGGGCAACATCAAAGCGACAGGGAAGATTTGCCAAATTGGGGTGTTCAGCTAAGAAGAGTTGGGCTGTATGCCAGAGTTTAGCTTGCTTTTGCGGTGTAATAGCCAGTCGTCCATCTGCATCCCAGTTTCCAGAGGAACGAGTTTTAACTTCGACAAATGCTAATAGAGGTGAGGAAGACGGAGAAGGATAGACTTTTCGGTTCGTTTCAAGGTTTGGTAAGGACTTCTTCTGTTCCCCCTCTGCGGGTATCTCCCTCTCTTGTTGTTGGGCAATCAAATCTATCTCTCCCCAGCGGCAACGCCAACGATAATGTAGGATTGCCCAGCTTTGTGTTTCTAGCCACTCAGCGACTAGCTGTTCTCCCAATTCACCTACATTAGGTTTGGGGTTTTGAGGTGCACCGATGTGGTCAGGCCGTAAGCTCACCGAGGTTGCTTGCTGGTAAGATTAATGTGGTCGTTCATGGAAATTGTTCGCCAATACTCAATTTTTTCGTGGCTCAAACCAGTATGATTCGTCGGCAAGGTCTGCCTCTTCCAGCTATTTTTTTGAGTTTAGTTGTCTTTTTGCTTGCTGGTGCATGGATGTTCGCAGCGATCGCAACGCCTGCTCTAGCCTTAGATTACAACAAAGAAATTTTAATTGGTGAAGATTTCTCAGGACGCGACCTCACCGATTCAAGCTTTACCAAAGCCAATCTCCGCAGCAGTAACTTTAGCAATTCTAATTTAGAGGGCGTCAGTTTCTTTAGCGCTAATCTAGAATCGGCCAACTTTGAGGGCGCGAATCTCCGCAACGCAACCTTAGACACGGCTCGTTTAACCAAGGCGAGTTTAAAGAATGCCGTTTTAGAGGGAGCATTTGCCTTTAATACCAAGTTTGATGGTGCAATGATTGAAGGGGCTGATTTTACAGATGTCCTGTTTCGCCAGGATGTGCAAAAACAGCTGTGTAATGTTGCTAGTGGCACTAATCCTACAACTGGACGCGACACCCGCGACACTTTGTTCTGTGATTAGGTTTGACCTTAATGGAGGGGGCATCCCGTTTTTGCACATATACCTCCCTAGAGAGCCGCTTCAGTAGAAGGAGTTGATAAATCAGCCGAAATAGAGGCATTGAATCAGGGCTATGCAAAACCTCTTCTCACAGCTTTACTCCCAAGTACTCGCCCCGGAAATTCCTCCCCTAACCGAGGAATACCAACAGCTACTTCAGCAACTTGCCATTGATGAAAATAGCCCTGGTACTATTCTGCGTGACTTTCAAACCCTGCTAGACTTCCTGCACCCCAACGGCACTGAAGTTAGTGGGATTCACAACCTCTTTCCCCTCAAATCCCTACCCGAACTCAACGCCCGTTTGAGTCATCCCATCGAAACCAATCTCAAACGCCCTCAACAAAAGTCCTACCCCTACATCAACGGACTCTATTTGTTATTACGCGCCTGTGGGCTATCTCAAGTCAAACACCTTGGGAAAAAACAAACCCTGGTTTTGGACGGAGCCGTACTCCAATCCTGGACAAAACTTAACCCCACCGAACGCTATTTCACTCTCCTGGAAGCTTGGATGATTTGGGGAAATGAAGAAATCTTAGGAGAACGATACGACCCAACGGGGAACCTGTTCAAATGCTTGAACTTTTGGGGAAGGATTCCCGACAAAGGCTTAAAGATTGCCAAATATACCGACCAAAACAACCTCTCCTATTATCCAGGAATTCACAACATCGCCCTTCTCGATTTATTTGGCTTCCTATCCGTGCAATCGGGAAAACCAGAAGCTGGAAAAGGATGGCGCATTACCCGTTTACAACGCTTGCCGTTTGGTGATGCTATGCTGCGGTTGTTATTTGCAATTTATGGGAAACAAGGCTTTGTCTGGGAGTCTCAGGGTAACGTCAATGTTACTTTCGGAGAATTACAAACCCATTTTAAACCTTTCTTTCCCGAATGGAAAAATAACTTAGTCCTGACTAGCAGCAGTGAATTCACCGAGGGAATTTATATCTTTAAAGTGTCCCTCGCCAAAGCTTGGCGGCGCATCGCCATTCCCGCCCAACTAGACTTAGACTGGTTAAGCAATAGTATCTTGGATGCCTTTGACTTTGACAGCGACCATTTGTACGAATTTCGTTATAAAGACCGCTTTGGTCGTAGCGGACAGATAAGTCATCCCTACTGTGAAGAATCTCCTTCAACAACAGAAGTTCGTGTCGGTGAATTGCCACTGCAACCCGGCGACAAGATGATATTTCTGTTTGATTTTGGTGATAACTGGGAATTTGACGTGCAACTGGAAGAAATTCAGCCGCCTAATACCAAAATCAAAAAGCCCAAGATTCTGAAAAAATATGGCGAAGCGCCTTCACAGTATTGGAGTGAAGAAGACGATTGGGAGGAAGAGGACGAATAGGAGGATTGATTGTTTATACCAATTCTCTGTAAACTTGCGCTTACTAATCGGTAATAAACGACTATATAGCGTTAGAGTTTCAGGCCATACGTTTGCGAAATATTAAGTGCTTTCTCTTGGATAATGGCTATTACAATAATGGATCAGCGCATGAGGAGCTAGAATTGCCGTGCCTCAAGACAAGATTTACATTAGTCTTAATTCATCTCTAGTTGCAGCGGTTGTTGAGAATGTCGGAGAGGTTGAACTGGCGTAGCTGATCGAGTTCCTGAATGCGTTGGTCTACCTTATAAAATTCTTCAGAGTAGTATTTCCAGCGTTCTGGTTCGGTAGCGGGATTCAGCTTCTGCCACTGTTCCAGGCAGTAACGCCGATGCTTTTCACAAGTTACTCTTTCTAGAGAGGCTGTAGCGGCTCGAATTAACAGGGGAGTACGAACCAAGTCTTCTTGTTTCTTTTCATCGAGATGCAATAGATGCGCGACTCGAGCCATCTCCTCAGGGAATTCAATACTGCGCTCTTGCAACAGCGAGATCAGGGGGTCAACGGTTTGGGGAGATGCCTGAACCACGAATTGCAGTTCTAAAATTTGCTGCCACAAAAATCGGTGATGTGAGAGGCTAAAAAGCAAATCTTGCGCTTCTATGGCGTCGATGATAGTCTGCCGATATTCAGGGCAGTGGAGGTAGATGAGCAAAAGTAAGGCTTCAGCTTCCTCTAAAAGGTGGCGTTCTCCCAAGACGGTAAATTTGAATTGGGAGTGGTTGTTCTCGTGTTTTTGCGATCGCTCCAAGGTTGATGCATTCGACAATCTCGGCGCTGATTTCCTGATGGAATGGGTGGTTGGCTTCTTCAGTTGAGCCTGCAAATTTTCGATGAATAGGGGTATGAGTTTGGTTTTGCCGCGACTGAGCAGTTGGGCACAGTGGTTGATGTAATAGCTACGCTGGTTGATATCCTCTAATTGGTTGAGTAACTTCACCATGCTTTGAGCAACTTGCTGAAATTGGTCAGCTTGGTTGAGGTCGCGCTCACGCAGAAGTTGGTTAATCTGCCAATCTAGCCAGAGGGGTGCATTATTGACTAGCTGACTGTACTGTTCGGCAGCGTCAGTATGTGCTTTGAGGAATTCATCCGCATCTTTGCCATCGGGTAGATTGAGAATTCGGAGCTGGACTTGCCCACTGTAAGCTAGCGTGGCAATTTCTGCGATCGCTCGTTCCGATGCCTGAGTTCCAGCCGCGTCCGCATCAAAATTCAGGATAATCTGCTTGGATTCGCTGTAGCGTAGGAGTTGCTTCACCTGCGTTTGGCTGAGGGCAGTACCCAGTGAGGCTACCACATTCGTAATTCCAGCCGCATGAAGTGTAATCGCATCAAAATATCCTTCCACAACTACAGCTTTGTCTTGCTTTGCGATCGCGTCACGGGCTTTATCTAAAGCAAATAAGGTTTTGCCTTTATCAAATAGCGGGGTATCTGGAGAGTTGAGATACTTGGGTTGCTCATCCTTTAGGGTTCTGCCCCCAAAGCCAATGATTCGCCCTTGAGTGTCGTGGATGGGAATCATCAGGCGAGCACGGAAGCGATCGTAATAGCCCCTGCTCTCCTTACGAGGTGCAATCAATCCTGCTTGCTCCACCTGTTGCACAGGTTTGCCTTTGTGTTCAACCAGGTATCGGTAGATCGTTTCCCAACCCTCAGGTGCATACCCTAGCTGAAACTGCTGAATCGTTTCCTCCTCAAGACGCCGTTCAGATTTCAAATACTCCAGCGCCTGCTGTCCTTGAGGTTGCCGGAGAGCGTGTTGATAGAATGCGGTTGCTAACGCCAGAATTTCATAGAGTTGCTCTCGCAGTGACAACTGACGCTGCAATGACTCCCGTTGTTCGGGTTGCAGGGTTTTCACGGGTACCTGATAGCGCCGTGCCAAATCGAGGACAACGTCACTAAAGGAACGCTTCCCCACTTCCATCAAGAACTTAACCGCATTTCCACCCGCGTTGCAGCCAAAGCAGTAGTACATCTGCTTACTGGGACTGACGCTGAAACTGGGCGTCTTCTCGTCATGGAAGGGGCATAATCCTACATAGTCCTTTCCGCGCTTGCGTAAGACAACATGTTCTGACACAACATCATAGATGTCAGCTCGTTGTTTAACGTCCTCAATGGTGTCGGGATGCAGGCGGGGGATTTCCACTTCGTTGGTGAGTGAGGTTGATCAGAGTATCTCTAAGGGTAACTCTATAAGTTATAAGTGAAAGCCAACACTACTGAGCCTCACCAATCAGAGTAAAAGCCGCCCCATCTTTGGGGTTGGGGTTTTGTTTCATGGTTGTCAGCATCGCTTGTCGCAATGCTTGGGCTTTATCGGGGTGTTTCTGGAGATTTTGGTAAAATTCT
>NZ_DATNPA010000309.1:0-18853 GCF_036703385.1 Allocoleopsis sp.
AGAGAACTGTACCGCATTGAGGATACCCAAAAAGTCCAACTGGCGGCGTAAGCCTTCCCGATTAAGGGCAACGGTGCGGCGTCCTTGAGTGCGCAGAATTAAAGCTAGCTCTACTGAACCATAAGCACGTTCCAGGTTAGCCTGAATTTGACCAACCGTTGCTTCTTCTAAAACGAGGTCGCGATCGCGTACTGCGCGATGGCTCTTGAGCGTCGAGAGCAACTCTACCGCCTCTAGTAGATTCGATTTCCCTTGAGCATTATTACCCACCAAAATCGTCTTGGGGGCATCAAAATCTACGACGCAGTCTCGGTAATTGCGAAACTGTCTCAGGTGTAAAGTTTTCAGATACATTTTGGTCTTGGGTCATTGGGTTGAAGGTTGAAAGTTATACGTTAGAAGGTTAAAACGCATCAACCTGCTTTCCTGGCCAACTTTCAACCCCTCTCCAAACTAATGACTTAAGCACGACGACGGGAGAAGTAAAAGCGGAAGAAAAGTTTCTCCATCTCAACCCAAACAAACAATAAGGAGCTAAAGCCGAGGCAAATAGCAAGTTCTGTTAGGTTTAGGTAATGAGTCCCGAAGAAATTTTGTAGGGGTGGAACATAGACGAGAGCCAACTGTAAAGCTGTAGTCACAACTACAGCCCAGAGTAAATAGGGGTTAGAGAAGGGGTTCACCTGTATTACGAGGCGAGAGATAGAGCGAACCGCCAAGGCATGTCCCATTTGGGCAATACATAGGGTGGTAAACACCATCGTTTTCCAAGTGTCTTTATCTCCCTGATAGCCAGCGGCATGAGTATGGTTGTATGCCCATACCATTAAGGCAATGGTGATAATTGAAAAAACAATACCGATGCGAACCATATAAGACCCTAGTCCCTTAGCAAAAATACTCTCACGGGGACTAAAGGGGGGGCGTTTCATCACATCGGGTTCTGGCGGTTCTACAGCAAGGGCGAGGGCGGGTAAACCATCAGTAACCAGGTTCATCCAGAGAATTTGTAGCGGTGTCAGAGGCACGCCACCCAATCCAATGATAGGCGCTGCGGCAATGACTAAAACTTCACCAATGTTACTGCCCAGGATGTATTTGATAAATCGGCGGATATTGGTGTACACGACGCGACCTTCTTCTGTGGCAGCGACAATGGTGGCAAAGTTGTCATCGAGGAGTACCATATCACTAGCTTCTTTACTGACATCAGTGCCGGTAATCCCCATCGCAATGCCAATATCTGCCTGCTTCAAGGCGGGGGCGTCGTTCACCCCGTCGCCAGTCATGGCAGTAAATTCGCCACGACTTTGAAGGGCTTTGACAATCCGCAGTTTGTGTTCTGGGGAGACGCGGGCATAGATGTTGACATTTCCGACTTCTTGTTCAAGTTCTTCTTGGCTGAGTCGTTGTAACTCCTGACCGGTGAGGACGCGATCGCCTTCTTTAGCAATCCCTAAACTCTGCGCGATCGCTTGTGCCGTCAGTTGGTGGTCACCCGTAATCATGATTGGGCGAATCCCAGCATCTCGACATCGCGCCACTGCATCCCGCACTTCTGTTCGCGGAGCATCTAGCATTCCCACGAGACCCAGCCAAACCAACTCCCGCTCAGTCGAGTCCTCTGAGGCGTCTGGAGGTACGCTCTCTAAGGGCTTGTAGGCAAATCCCAGCACCCGCAATCCTGCGCCTGCCATCTGGTTATTTTGCTCCAAGATTTGCTGACGCTGGGTATCTGTAAGACTCTTAACTGTATTGCCTTGTTGATAGGTTTTACAGCGTTCCAAAATCAGTTCGGGCGAACCCTTGGTAAACATTACAAACGGTGTATCTTGAGCGTGTTGGGCAACGTTTTGAGTTCTGCCTTGACAAATCACACTCATCCGCTTGCGCTCTGAGGAAAAAGGAAACTCTCCAACTCGCTTCAATTGACGGCTCAACGAGTCCTTTTCCAAACCACTTTTCCCGGCTAGGGAGAGTAAGGCTCCTTCTGTTGGGTCACCTAAAATGATCCACTCATCTGCTGAATTGGGTTTCCCTTTCCCTGTGCCGTTCTCTTGGCTTTTTGGTAAGTCCTGCTGTAATACAGCATCATTGCAAACTACACAGGCAATCAGCAGCGTTTGTAGTTCTGGATACTGTTCCGCTCTAATGGCCTGATTGTCAATTTTAAACTCGCCTCTAGGGGTGTATCCCTCACCTGTAACGCTGAACCTCTGCTCGACCGTAGCTAATTGCTGAACCACCATTTTGTTTTGAGTCAGCGTGCCAGTTTTATCGGAGCAAATCGTTGTTACGCTTCCTAAGGTTTCTACGGCTGGGAGTTTGCGAATTAAGGCGTTGCGACGCACCATGCGTTGTGTTCCCAACGCTAGAGTCACGGTGATCACAGCAGGTAAACCTTCCGGGACGACAGCGACAGCCATAGAGAGAGAAACTTCCACCAGCTCTTGCAAGACCCCGCCATCAAATCTAGCCGTATCCAGGTAGGATTTGAGCATACCGCCTACCACCACTAGCGCTACCAGCACCAGTGAGCCAGTCACCAAGACGTTACCCAGTTGAGTCATCCGCTGTTGCAAGGGCGTCGGTTCACTTTCCACCGCTTGCAGCATCTCGGCAATTTTACCGAGTTCTGTCCGCATCCCCGTACCCGTGACGATGGCAGTACCTCGTCCGTGAACGACTTCGGTTCCTTGATACACCAAATTAACGCGATCGCCCAAAGGCGTTTCTTCTTGCAGTTGAGTATCAACCTGCTTCGTAACGGCTTGAGCTTCCCCAGTCAGTGCAGCTTCCCGAATTTGGAGATTGGATGCCTCAATTAAACGCGCATCGGCTGACACCTGAACGCCCGCTTCTAGGAGCATGATGTCCCCCGGCACCAGTTGTTTGCCGTCTATCTCAATGGGTTTGCCATCCCGAAGGACTCTTACCTTCGGGGAAGAAAGGCGCTTCAGAGCGGCAAGTGCTTTCTCCGCACGGCTTTCCTGAAGATAGCCGAGGATGCCATTAAGAATTACAATCGCCATAATCGCGATCGTATCTTTGAAGGGAACTCCGCCTTCTGAAGAGCCTTGTTGCAGCGCGATTAAGTCTAAAACCCCTGAAATAATCGCTACCACGATCAGCATCACCAACATGATGTTTTTGAACTGATCGAGCAGGATTTCCCAGGAACTACGACCGGCAGTTTCTTCTAATTCATTGGAGCCATACTGCTGCAACCGCTCTTCAACCTGTTGGGTCGTCAGACCCGTTTCTGCGTTAGTGCTCAACTCTAAGAGCGTCTTCTCGACGTTTAAAGTGTGCCATGCATTTGCTAGAGCGGGCCGAGAATTTGAATGACTAGATGGAGCCACGGGTAATGTTTGCTGTAACACGGTACGAACTCAATCATAGTCTTAAAGACTAATGACGGAGTATGAAGGCAGTTGAGCGGTGCTCAAGTCTTAATTTTAAGCTCTTGGAGTTGGGGAAAATAAGGTACAAAAACGGTTATTGCCCTAGGGACAAGTTGAAATTTAGCCGGAGTGTAAGTCACGATTTCACCATCAGCATTGATCGGCTGAGGTCTACGAGTATAAATTTCAAATTCCTTGCCCTGAAGGGTACGCACTTCAGACCAGTCAGCGTGTTTGCCTCGCCGCAGTGACGGAAATAGCCGAACAAGTTGCCACCAATGCCGACATTCCAGGCTATAAAGATCCAGGCGTTGGTCGTCGATCGCGGCATCATCCGCCACTGCCATTCCGCCACCATAATATCGTCCGTTACCTACTGCAATTTGTATAGTTCTGACCCGAATCGACTCTCCCCGAAGGCGAATTTCTGCCCAAAAGAGTCGAGCTTTCCAAACCACTTTAATCGCCGTAGCCGCGTAAGCAAGAACTCCCCAAAAACGCTTGGCTTTTTTGTCCAATTGCTGGGTAATTTGTACAGAAAGCCCCAGACTAGCGACATTAAAAAAGTGCTTATCATTGACTCGACCTAGGTCAATCCGCTGACTGTAACCTGTAGCAATGACTTCACAAGCTTCGGGTATCGACGGGGGAATTTTGAGGGTGCGAGCGAGGTCGTTGGCCGTTCCCAGAGGCAAAATGCCTAAGGGCAACTGAGTCTCTACTAACCCCTCGACGCAGGCATTTAGGGTGCCATCCCCACCCCCGATGATGACTAAATCAACTTGATCCCGATAAAAACGGATGATGTTCGACAACTGCTGGGGCTTCCCTGTTGACTCTTCCAACAGTTCAAGACCCAGCGCTTGTAACTGGCTGATGGCTTGTATGAGAGTTTCCTCACCTCGCCGAGAGTGGCGATTTACCAACAGCAGCGCTCGCTGAGTCATGCTGCGCCTCATTATTTTTGATAGTGGCTTAATTGTCTCACAAAAGGGTACGAAAAAACTCTATCGGCTGGAATAGGTAGGAAGTGCGTTACAGAGTGGAAGGTTGAAGGTTTGAACGTTCAACCTTCAACTTGCTTCCCCTGTAACGATTACCCATTTTTAAAATTGATAGCGAACACTAAAGTAGAAGCCTTCATCCTGAGCATTCGTCCCCCGATCATCGACATCAATTAAAGGATAGCCATAGTCCACCCGCAGACTTAATCCGGGTTGGGCTTCCCAAATGAGTCCCAAGCCAAGACCAGCTAAAAAGCGCTGCGAGGGTAAAAATTGGTTATTCGGATTATCTGACTGATTCCAAATCACACCCGCATCGAAAAAGGGAGCGAGTTGAAAAATAGAAGCACCGGCTTCGTTGCGTTGTAGCGTAATACGATCTTCGACGGAAAAACGCACGCCATTGTCGCCTGAGCGAATGTTTTGTCGGTAGCCTCGTAAGGATTGACCGCCACCAATTACAAATTGTTGGGAGGGCAATAAGCTATCGGGCGTCAGCTGAATGTCAGCTCCCACAATTAAGAAGTTATTCTCATTGAGAATCTGCACACGCTGTGCCTGACCGAGCCAGCTGACGAATCGCCCATCAGGTATTGGGTCGGGATTGATTGTGGCACCCAACGCGCCGACACCGATACTAAAGAGCGATCGCAAAGACCAAGCCCCCTTAACATCACGGCGCAAATAGTCTTGTCCAAACTTGATGACCCGAGTCGCGCTGATCCCAGTTGTTTCATCCGGACCAATGCCAAAAGGAGACGGTGACCCAAACAGAAAGGTCTGACCTTCTTGGTAGCTAAAGCCTAGAGATAAGGCAAATTCTTCCCTGGGTGAGCGAATGAACGGTTGTCGGAAACTAATTTCATACAAATCCGATTGCCCTCGAATATCAAAAAGGTTGAGGGGTTCTTGAGTAATTCTATTGCGACTTGGGGCAGCTCTCAGTTGCAGAGTGCCGTTCATCGGATTGAGCGGAATGCGATAGCTGAAGTCAAAACTATCTGCACCGCTCGTTGTGGTGTGGTAGTAAGATCCTGCAACTTCATCTCCATTACCGGTTAGGTTGCGATAGAGCAAGTTGAGTCCCAACCGTTCGGAACCAACACTGGGTGGCGAGTAGTTGTCAATACTGACACTGCCTTCAAACGGATTAGCTTCGACGACACGAACAATAAGAATGCTCTGACCCACGCCAGTTCCTGCCCGCAGCGACGCCTCTACATTCTCAAATAGGGGGTCTGCTCGTAGCAACCGCAGTTGGTCTTCCAGCTTACCCGTATTCAGCGGTTTTCCGGCACCCAGTCGCACACGACTACGAACGTAACTGGGTTTCACTCGGCGCGTCCCCTCGACTTGAATATCTTCCAAGCTTCCCTCGATCACAGCAATTTCCACCACTCCATCAGCAGGAATCACTTGATTGGCCAGAATTGCTCTAGAGGTGATGTAGCCCTGATCCAAGTACAACTGGGTGATTTTATCGGCAACTTCTCTGAGTTGTTCCAGGGTGAGGGTACGCCCTTCATAAGGTTGCACTATGGGATTGAGCTGTTGTGCACCAAAGACAGTACTGCGAGTGACTTTAATGCTCTGGACTCGAATTGTTTGAGCATTGGGATCGGTTGTGGGTGTTGGGGTAGGCGAGGGTTGAATCGGTGGCTGCCTTTCCGGGGATTCTGGTGTTGGGGTGGGCGAGGGTTGACTCGGTGATGTTGAATCCGGTATTTCCAGTCTTGGGGTGGGCGAGGGTTGACTCGGTGATGTTGAATCCGGTATCTCCAGTTTTGGGGTAAGAGAGGGTTGACTCGGTGATGTTGAATTCGGTGTGACGGGTGCCGGATTTAAGGGCGGCTGCAAAAATCGCTCTTGGTTTGGGTCGGGTTGTAGATTTTCTGGGGCGACGGGCGGGGGAGCTGTCGGAGTCTGTGCTTCTAGGAATGGTTTTTGGATGAAGCTTTCACCGGTTAGAGGCGTAAGTTTCGGGGGGGAGAAGGAAGGCAGGGAAAACACGGAGACCTCTTCTAGCCCAAAGAGCGAATTTTGACTAACTTTCCCTTCCGTGCCCAGAAGCCCCGATGCTGCTTTGCTAGCCGCCGCTGGGTGTGGAAGCTCGTCATTGTCTGGGGTGGGGTTCCACGCTACCTTCTGTGTGAGGCAAGATAAGGACTCTTGTTCTAGGGCTTGCAGATGTTCGAGAATCGCTGGGGAAGCCGAAGAGCGATGTGCATTCTGAATTGGACGATCACCGGACGCGATCGCACCCAGCTCACCAGCGGAGCTAATTCCTGAAAGTGCTTTCGTCGAGAAGGCATTCTCGTACATGTATTCCGGAGGAGGAACTGAGGGGTAGAGTCGGGCTTTCCCTTCAGGGTAGCTGTCTCCACCGAATAGGGGTGAGGCGTCCTTCTCGAAGGAAAGAGTAGAGATTTTTGAAGAGGATGGCTCCAGACATTCCGCTTTTTTGAGACTATGGAGATTACTTCCTGGGCTTTTTAATTCATCAGATACCTTTGGCCAATCCGTCGGCGTTGCCGCATTAGCGTTTGTACAGCAGGGTGCAGCCTCAACATAGCGGCTCTGAACTAGCAGTATGCCGATGCTACCCGTAACAGCAATTCCCACACCAAAGGGAGCAAGTTTCCGCAAGCGGGGCTTTGCTAGCAAGCCTTTGATAACAACCTCACACCAACACAATCCCATCTCCAAGCGCATGGGTTTTTTATTCTCCTTAGGTCAATGTATTGAGAGACTTTGGGTCATAACTCATCGTAAATGAGTCCATATTCCCAGAAAGGCTTCTCTGGATGACGGATAGAAGCAAATATTTTGATCTTTCACGGTTATAGCCGATTGGTTCTCCTTCAGATCCCACTGGGTTTATTACAAATTGATCGCTCTTGAGTTTCCCCAAGGAAGGATGTTCTCGATCAACACTGTCTTTTGCGAATCCTGTTGCCCCTTTGCTACCCTGTTTTGACTGTCCTCATCTCTTCAGCAGGCGCATCTAGCCTCTTTTGTATCAAACTGGGATGAAACCTTGAATTTTCGTGGGCTGAAGCAACGTAAATTCCAGGAATTTTCCTAAAGTGACAGAAGAGGGTAGCTGTTGGGGGAGGTTGCGGAAGAACCAATTTCAGTAGAGCGTCCGTTAGTTTAAGCAAGCCCTAAATATAACAAGCAAATAAAGCTATCTTTACTTCAACCTACCTGAAAGTGAAACAATCTATGACCAAAAACCAAAAAGGTCTCAAGCCCCCGACTGCAAGTCGTGGAGAACAAAAAAATTAGTTCAGTATTCCCATCCCTCGACTTTTAGTGGCGGGGACAAGCCAAAATCCAAAATCGAATGACAGCCTGCTTGTCCAGCCGTCACAGTACTGTGTTCATCGCTTTCCTAAGAAATCAGCATAGTTTCTTACTTGACCTAACGGATGCGTTAGCGAAGTGGGGCGTTAGCCTTCGCGTCCGTGAAAAGCTCCTGTCAGTCTCGGAAAATCACACTCAAAGCAAAAGTCTGAGAGCTTTTTTACATAACGATTTGAACGGTGAGTTTTTGATAAAAATTCAAAAATGTAGATTAATTGGGAAAACTCCCGATCCATTAGGGTTGCAGCATTTGCGATCGCCTACCCTGTTTTCTCAAGAGTGCAAAAGTCGCTGTTGCAAGAGACACCATGAGCTGCGCTCACAACGAAGGATGAAACTAGACTTGCAAGATAGGTCTATTGAAGGCGCGACGGCCTAAAGCTAACATTTAGGCTCTCACCTACTCAACATAAGGCTCTCTTCCCTCACCTGAGATGGAATAACAATCGTGTGACGAACATCTATTGCTGTGGCTCTAGTTCTTTTTAAAGCCAAAAGCTTCATTGAAACCTCGTGTGGCTTGGATCGACCCAGTATTTCATAGACGGCAAGCAGAAAATCTGGGGTGATGCTGTTCAATCCAAACGTTAAGATTTGGGGGTTTCGCGTCACTAACATCAGGGGTTGACCGGAGCACGCAATGAAGGGTGGGTTGGAACAATTGGGGTTGAACGGGCTGTAAATTCCTTTAAAGCCACCGTACTGACTGGAGCTATTACGGATACTCGTTGAAGAGGAAGAGCTGCCGTAGAAGCCTTGGACGTTAATGATGGAGTAGAAAGAATAAGGCTTGCTCTCCAAGCGACCCAAGAATTGTCCGGAGTGAGACCGCAGTTCTGCGATACCATCGAGCTTTTTGAGATATTCGATATATGTCTCTACAGTCATCATGCTTTTTTCCGGTGAGCCTATCATCGCCATTGGTGTCCTCAGACCCATTTGGCTCATTTACATTTATAAGAATCGCTGTTTCTGCCCCGGATTTAGATAAAGTAACCTTGAGGATGAACGGAAATTGAATGAAGATTAAGTAAAGCGCTCTTAGACACTACGCGTAAATTTCAGAGATGAGAGTGATAAGTAGTCAGCCTGCATAGACTATCCCCCATGAAAGCAACATTTAGCACGCTTGCGATCGCTTTTGTCGTTTGGCTACTGATTAAACAGCCGACGACTCTCAGTCAAGTATCATCAAATCCAATCTCCAATAGTCAGCTCTCCCGTGATTTAACTCCCGTTCCGAACTTTTTCCAAGAAGGGCTAAAAAAGACCGAGGTCGAAATTCACCACCTCATTCACACAGAAGATATTTCGACGCAACCTCCTCTTAATAATAAGGTGAACCCACAGGTAGAACTTGATCGCTTACCTCAGATACAGCCCAGCGATTTTCCTACTCCTCATCAATCTTCACCTCAATAGTCAGTTACCCACTCAAGTAGTATAAGACTATCAGGTTGGCTATCAAGGGTCTCAAAGTATCCGCTTCGCACATAGCAACATAGCAACGTTCTTACCACTGATGAGCTGGAGACTAATTTTTCTGTGCCTAACTCTATAGGTCGAAGAGTCTTTCTGCGGGAGAGTGCTAATCTACTGGGGTTAACAGGGCTAGGCTTGGTGAGTTGCCGTGCTGCCAGTAACCGCTCATCAATCTCTATACAGCCGCAAACGAAACCTGTTGGTAAGATGATGAAACTTGAGAGTACAGCTTTTACTGCAAACGAGATGATTCCGTTCCTCTACACTTGCGACGGTCAAGACATCTCTCCAGAACTTCGATGGGACGCTCCCCCAACTGGGACACAGAGCCTTGCTTTGATTGTCGATGACCCAGATGCTCCCAGTGGAATCTTTGTCCACTGGGTTCTATACGACCTACCTCCTGAAACTCGCCAGCTACCCCAGGCTGTTGCCGCTACACCCACATTGCTCAACGGGGGTACACAGGGTAAAAATGATTTTGGCAAATTGGGCTATGGAGGCCCTTGTCCACCGAGTGGTGTCCATCGCTACTTCTTTAAACTTTATGCCCTTGACCGAGAACTCGGTCTAAAATCGGGTGCCACGAAAGCTCAGCTAGAGGCAGCCATCGATGGTCATATTCTCGCCGCGGCTGAACTCATCGGACGTTATGCACGCTCTTAGAGAGGGGAAGAGAGGGTGGAGGAGAAATGGGTAATACGGCTTTACGAGAAGCCCCTACCGAAAACTCAGCATTAGTTTTGAGTTGGTTAGCGGGGGTGATACCGTACTCGACTGATTCGTCTCTGGCGGACTAATGTGTGCCAGTAGATTCAGCAAGAACGTTATGGTGGCAGCTTGAAGAAGTCTTTTGAACATGACGGGTACTCCTCAATCTCTAGCTTCATTCTTAGATTACGATAGACGGCGAGAACCAGGCTGTATCTAATGAACTCACCCTTGGGGTGGTTTGTCGGTAATCGTATCTAAGGATTAATTCAGTGCTCAACACCCACGTTCCGCCTTTTAAACTGTCACAAGATAAAAAAGGGCATGGGACAGCAGAAAGTTATTCGATTTTGGATTTTGGATAATGGAATTGTCTTTGCGACTGAAAGTCGGGGGCTTGTGACCTTTTTGGTTTGTGGTCAAAAGTTAAAAGGCAAAATTCGAGTCTCAAGAGGTAATGCCCAGTCCCCAGTCCATCCCAGAGCCGACTGTCAACCGTGTCAATCGCTACAATCAATCTAAAGAAATACAAACAAAGCTGTAACGCATGATTCCTACAGTTATTGAACAATCCGGTCGTGGCGAACGCGCCTTTGACATCTACTCTCGTCTTTTGCGAGAGCGCATTGTCTTTCTCGGACAACCCGTTGATTCTGACCTGGCCAACTTAATTGTTGCCCAGCTACTGTTTTTAGAAGCAGAGGACGCCGAAAAAGACATTTACCTTTACATCAACTCTCCCGGAGGTTCGGTGACAGCAGGTATGGGAATCTTCGATACGATGAATCAAGTCCGTCCAGACGTTTGTACGATCTGTTTGGGCTTAGCAGCCAGTATGGGAGCCTTCTTGCTCAGTGCGGGTGCCAAAGGTAAGCGCATGAGCTTACCTCATTCCCGAATTATGATTCACCAACCTCTAGGGGGTGCCCAAGGACAGGCGACAGATATTGAAATCCAGGCTAGAGAAATCCTCTATCACAAGCGGCGGCTCAACGAGATTTTGGCACAAAACACGGGTCAGCCCCTCCCACGGATTGAGGAAGATACAGAACGGGACTTCTTCATGTCAGCCGAAGAAGCTAGGGATTATGGCTTGATTGACCAAGTGATCGATCGCCGCCCATCAGCAACCCGTACCCCTGTTAGCGTCGCGTAAAAACTTGCTATCAGGGGCAGGGGGAGATGAGGAGAGAGGGAGATGGGGCGGTTTCCTCAACTTAAACCTAAGACGAGTAACACCCTTTCATCCCCTCGCTTCCTCCTTATGAACTCCAGTTATCCCCTCACCTTCTCTAATCTTCTGGTGTCGGCTCAGATTCGAGATGATGTAAGAAGTCCAGTAATTCAGCATCAGACAAGAGCTGGCGCGATCGCTTCCCGTAAGTTTGTAGGAGATAATCTTTCCCCTTTTGAGTCGTCCAACCCAAACGCTTGAGTTCCACATTAGTTCTGGCGATGATGTCAGAAAAATCAATGGGAGTTTCAGGGGCTTTCGTTGCGCTGGTATCTTCCTCCAGTTTCTGCTTGCTCTGGGTGGAAGACCTGACGGGTGTATCCTCTAGTTGAGTCTGAGACGATTTCTTCTCTGTCATCCAGAGCGGGTTCTCAACCTCTTGGAGTGTAGAAATATCCGTGGATGGTTCATCCGTTACAGTCATCTCATCAGCTATCCATGCGGCCTTTCCAGCACGCTCAGTGACTTCCTCCCTTTTTAAGTCAAGGGATGACAAGCTGCTAGTATCTCCGACCGACGAGGGTTCTGGAAACCGATTTGAGGGAGGCTGGTATAGGCTTTCTGAGGGGAGGGCGACGGAAGGAATAGGTGTTGGAGTCTGGGGGTTTAGTACCACTCGGTCAACCACAGAGGTTTTCTCCTCTCCCATAGAAGCCGTTGTGGGGTCAATACCTAAAATCATTAACGCTCGACTTCTGGCTTGGTCTTCTGCCAATTCAACGGTTTGGGCCGCAGCCAGCGCTGTAACGAGGGTTATTCCCTCAACTTGAACCAGGCAACGCACGATGTACTTACCATGATCGATCGCGGATAGCTCAGTAACCAGGCTGCCTTTTGGGTAATGAACTCGGAATTGACTAAACATAAGTATATACGCTCTTTTCAAGAACATTTCGTGAACAGACGCCTACAACCTAAAATAATTAAAGACAGTCCATTGTCACTGTAACTCATTGCCTTTGCTGCAAAGCGAGTCAGTACGAAGAGCAGCAACAATTCATAAAAGGCAGTGTGTCAAAGTACGTGTCTGTTAGCAAGTAACTGGGTGGGTCGAAATCTCTTCACTCGGTATCAGTTGCTTCTCCAGTATGCAGCTGTATCTATCGTTCCCGTTTATAACAGTTGTGTTCAAGAGAAGTAATCAGACTGAGTAGAAAGATCGCTAGTCGTGTGAATGGGCCATTGTCGTTGAAACACTGCTACAAGTCGGCACGTCCCCAGGCATCCGGTAAATCTCACAGCGAGTTTATCCACTTTCAAACAGTGGCTTGAGGCTCAGTCTCGCTTCAGAACACAACGGATGCAGCCGGCCAACCCGTTTGGGCAGTGAATGCACTTTCTCGACGGTGAACACCTTTGTCAGGGTTAAAGTTGGCAGGTTGAACGTTGAAAGTTCTCACCTACCCTGCGAGTTCTCCTGGAGGAGTCCAATCTTCTAACGTTCAACTCCCTTCAAGATGGGCTAAGGCCAGCAACCCTTTAGAGTGGGCTCTGTCACAGTAGGTGAGCGTATCCACAACAGGGCAAGAGTAGAAAAACCCGATCAGATCAATCAAAAGGATTGTTGGATGGAATTCTCAATCGCTACATTACTTTCCAATTTCACAGATGACAAATCAGTGGCTCCCAAGGTTTTGGAAAAGAAGCTTGGTTGCCAAGATGACGAGAGTCTCGAAAAACTCCAGATTGCTCTGGATGCTCTAGAAAAGATTGGAGTTTTGGTCAAAGAGCGCGGCAGGTATCGGCGCGTCTATGAAGAGGACGTGGTTGAAGCCAAGCTGCGCTGTTCGAGTAAGGGATTTTGCTTTGCGATCCAAGATGTCGAGGGAGCCGATGATATTTATATCCAGAAGAGTCATTTGAGTACAGCCTGGAATGGCGATCGCGTCTTGGTAAAAATTACTAAAGAAGGCAGCCGCCGCCGTAGTCCTGAAGGACAAGTGAAGTTAATTCTGGAACGAGCTAATCCTTCAGTGCTGGCGCGAGTCAGGCGCACAAATGGTAGCTACCAAGCCGTTCCTCTCGATGATCGGCTTCTGTTTGAACTCGACCTCAATCCCAATCACGAAAACCTTGATCAGGCCATCGATCATTTGGTTCATGTCGAAGTACTACGCTACCCTCTAGGCCCAAAAAACCCGATTGGTCAGGTAGCACGCGTCCTAGGGAGTGACGCCGAAGACGCTGCTGACACTGATATTGTTTGTTGCAAGCACGATTTACGCCGAAATTTCCCCCCCAACGTCCTTAAAGCGGCACAGGATATACCCAAACAACTGCGCAAGACAGACTTAAAAAAGCGTCTCGATTTACGAAATCACCTGACGATCGCAATTGAAGGCGAAGATCACAGCGAAAGTGAGGTTGTTGAGAACGCTTTTACCCTAGAAAAAACTAAGGTAGGACACTGGCAGCTGGGAGTCCATATTGCGGATGTGGCAAGCTTTGTTTCTTTAGACTCCCCCTTAGATAGAGAAGCTCGAAAGCGGTGTACAGCGGTTTATTTGGGAGATATCGTGCTGCCAATGGTACCGGAGACTGTGCAAGAGCGTTGCTCTCTACTTCCCGGTGAAGATCGCTTGGCTATCTCCGTACTCCTCACCCTCAACGAGGCGGGTGAACTGGTCGAGTTTGAGATTCATCCCTCCGTAATCAAGGTAGACCATCAGCTGAGTTACCAAAAGGCGCAGTCGCTTTTGGGCGAGCATCAGGAGGCTGACCCAGAATTGGCTTCAGCCGTAGAAATGCTCAACAATCTGTTCTTTACATTAAGTCCGGCAGTTCGCGCTCAAAGACAGCGGCGAGGGGCGTTCGACTTGAATGTGTCGGAAACTCAGTACCCCTTCAAAGATGAAGGTCGCATCGGAGCAATTATTCTTTCCTCGACACTTCCGGTACGCTCTCTGTTAACGGAATTAACGATTTTAGCCAACCAAGCGGTTGCCTCTCATTTGCAAGCGATCGGCCTACCGGGAATTTACTGCGTGCAACCTATACCGGATGTGGAGGAGCTTCAGGATTTGATCAAGTTGGGCAACAATCTCCACCTTGATATGCAAGTGGAGGAAGACGAGGACATTACTCCCCAACACTACCAACGCTTTACCCAGCTGTTTGCCAAATCCACCGCACCCAAAGTCCTGAATTATTTGTTGCAGTCAACGTTAAAGCTAGCTGGATACAGTTCTAAACCCGGTTCTCACTTTGGTCTAGCTTTTGATAAGGGCTATACCCACTGCGTATCTCCCATGAGACGTTATGCGGATTTGTTTGTGCAACGGGTGCTGCTGGCGTTATTTGATAAAGGGCGCGATCGCCGCTCGACTCGTTCCAAAGATCGGGTTGACCTTAATCATAGTAGCAGTCACGGCAACATCAACTGGAATGTTTTGCCGCCAGATACTCAGCAAGAACTGGAAACGGAGGTAACCATTTTGGTTCCTCATCTTAATGACCGGGAGAAACTCGCGCAGGATGCTGAAGTCGATTTACAGGGTTTAAAGAAGGCTGAACAGATGAAAGAACGCACAGGAGATGTGTTCAGTGGACTAATTACCGGCGTCCAGTCCTACGGCTTTTTTGTGGAAATTGAAGACTTGCTTGTGGAAGGACTCGTCCACGTTAGTTCCCTGAAAGATGATTGGTACGAGTATCGCTCTCGACACGCTTGCCTTGTGGGTCGCAAGAATCGCACCGCTTATCGACTGGGTGATCGTGTGGAAGTTCAAGTCAAGAGCGTTGATTACTACCGTCAGCAAATTGACCTCGTCACCGTCGGCGGCGGTAGCGTTGCCTTTAACGAAGACCTGGAGGAGTAAGTTATTGCTCAACAGGGTTGGAACGTTAGCAAGTCGGAACGTTGAAAAGTTGGCAGGTTGAAACGTTGGCAAGTTGAAAGTTCTACCTCTATAACCCTCAACCCTCAACCTTCAACCTTCAACCTCTCACTTAACACCTAACAAATGACAAATCCTCTTATTTTAGGCGTCACCGGAGCCTCCGGCTTAATCTACGCTGTACGAGCGTTAAAGTTTCTGTTGGAAGCTGACTATGCGATCGAACTGGTTGCCTCAAAATCAACTTATATGGTTTGGCAAGCTGAGCAGGATATTCGCCTGCCTCCAGAACCCGATCAACAGGAGCGTTTCTGGCGTCAGCAAGCAGGGGTAACTCAGGGCGGAAACCTGATTTGTCACCGTTGGGGAGATGTGGGTGCTGCGATCGCCAGTGGCTCTTTCCGCACATCAGGGATGGTTATTATGCCATGTAGTATGAGTACAGTGGCAAAACTCGCGGCAGGATTAAGTTCCGACTTGCTGGAGCGTGCCGCTGATGTTCAGCTTAAAGAAGGGCGTCAATTGGTGATTGTGCCCCGCGAGACGCCGCTGAGTTTGATTCACCTGCGCAACCTTACTACCCTAGCCGAAGCTGGGGCGAGAATTGTTCCAGCTATCCCGGCTTGGTATCATAATCCGCAAACGATTGAGGATTTGGTGGATTTTGTTGTGGCGCGTGCTTTTGACCAACTGAACATTGATTGCATTCCTATGAAGCGCTGGCAAGGAGGATAAAAAGTTTTTGATTTTAAGTTATGAGTTTTGAGCTAAGGCAGTAACGTAGAGATAGCACTTAAGCCTCAAAACTCTTTTGAAATGCCTGTTATTCGGATTGTGCTACTGGTGGTGATTGGCGGTGGATTGGCCTTATTTGCCTTTTCAAATTTGTCGCCAGCACTGTCATTGGTGTTTTTGGGGACGCAGACGCTTGCCCTACCGCTAGCCGCATGGATTGGAATTGCGATCGCTGCCGGAGCGGGCACGAGCTGGTTCCTACAACTCCTGAACTACCTGCAAAAAGGGTACTCGACTCAGAGTCGAGAACAAGCGGACGAAGTGCCGCGTCGAAGGAGTAGTTTTCGCCGTCAACCGCTAGAAAACCCTGAGGCTGAATCTCAAACTCCATACACTCCACCGCCACCTCCTCCTCCAAAAACGCCAAGCAACAGGGTTGCTTCAGATTGGGAGCAAAGGAGTAAGGAGGACTGGGACTTCGAGGAAGATCCAGTGCCAGACACATCAAAGGCACAAGATACTGAGGATTGGCGAAGCGAGCGCTCGGCTTCCCCCTCAAGAGATACACCTCAAACGGATCGCACAGACTATGAAGTCTCGCAGGAGCCAAAAACTCAGTCTCAAAGCGGCTCTGTCTACTCCTACAGCTACCGAGACACGCCCAAAACAGGTGTTGGTAAACCTGACCAAGTATACGATGCTAACTATCGAGTCATTACGCCGCCCTTTCAAAAACCGCCTGAGCCGAGTGACGAGGAGGAGGACTGGGGATTTGAAGATGATGAGGATTTTGACGATGACGCACAGAGCCAGCCAAGGCGGCGATAGTTTCAAATTCTAGCAAGCGTGCGATCGCAAGAGTTCGCGAGATAGTTGCTTTACTTGACCCGCCATTGCGGCTTGCTGTAACCTCATAAACGCCTTTAGATCTTCTCGGTCATACTTTTTGGCGAGCATTTGTCGCAAATGCTCTTCAGCTTCTATTGTCAAATACCCTGTGGAAAGAGCCTCTTGGACTACATTACGAATCAGGAGCATGTGCCTTATCACCCTAATCGAAAGCAATCTAAACGGTTTGAGTATAGGTAACCTTTCAGGGGATTTACGGCGATCCGCTTGCTCCTATCAGAGCCGCGTCCCTTGGGGATAGCTGTGCTTCACGAAGAGAACTGGTGCCGTTTGCGCCAGAGCTTCAGTGAGGACATGGGCGTAGCGCCTTAGGTAATCGCCAACCTGATTCATGAGACATGAGCTGTTGGCAATTACCTGTAAAACCCTGAAATCAAATCACCCCATCTGTTGATTTATCACCAGCCAGGATGAATTTTATGCAAAGCATAAATGAAGTACAGATAAAGTCGCTCTAAAATTCACCTTAACTACAGGATCGAGTCTGTATCATCTACGGTTTGCTCATCAATGAGAGACTTGCCAGAACGTCTGAAACCCTGGAGGATGTTAATCGCAGAGCTATTTGTTTGCCGAGGCGCAATCTCCCAGTGAATGACTTATTAAAAGGAATCAATGTTTTTCTGGTTGGTATGATGGGCACCGGAAAGACAACCGTAGGAAATTTATTAGCCCGTCAGCTAGGCTACAGTTTTGTTGACACAGATGAGGTAGTTGAGAAAACTACAGGTAAAACGATTAATCAGATTTTTGCCGATGAGGGTGAAGAAAATTTTAGGCAGATAGAGTCTGAGGTACTCTCACAAGTAGCAGCTCATACCAGGTTAACCGTTGCTACAGGCGGCGGCCTTGTACTGCGACGCTTTAACTGGAGTTATTTGCATCACGGCATTGTTATCTGGCTGGATGCACCTGTAGACGTGTTAATAGCTCGTCTCCAAAATGATACCACTCGCCCCTTGCTGCAAAACGACAATCCCGCGCAAGCGCTACAAACGCTCCTCGACCAACGAAAAAGTCTCTATGCCGAAGCTGACCTGCACATCCGCATCAGCGCCAACGATACCCCCGAACAGATTGTCTCACGCATCATTGCCGAGATTCCTGATGTCCTAAAATGACTAGCGATCGCTCCTTCTTCGATAGTCTAATTAAGTACGACTTGAGCAATGGCAGTTCCCAGACTCACGAATTTGAGGCGGGGCGCTATGGAGGCGAGGCAGTATTTGTTCCTCTTTTGTCAAATACCTCTACTGGACTGGCGATCAAGGAGGGAAGGGGAGATAAGCAAAGCCTCTCTCCTGCCAGGAGAGAGGTCTACCTATGGTCTAGTCAATTGACATGCAACGAAATGTAAACTAATAATAAAGAAAGCCTTATGGAAGACTCAAACCTGTGAAAGATTTGCTTTCGTTGCCCCTAAGCAAAACCCCTAAAGGCTCGCAGTTCCAAACTATTCTGGCAGATGCTCTAACTATCTTTTGGGGAGAGTGGTTAGACTTGCGTGTGCGGATTGTACAAGTCGCCTCTGCTGGGTTAATATCACCCTTGATTTACATTGTGGGGTTTGGCTTGGGGCTGGGGAGTGCTTTAGACGCAACCATGAAACCTGCCGCAGGCGATAACTATTTGCAGTTTATTCTGCCGGGAATGATCGCCCTGTCTTCGATGACGATTAGTTTCGGAGGCACAACTTTTTCCATTTGTGGCGATCGCATTTTCACCAAAACCTTTGAGGAAACGCTACTCGTACCCGTGCATCCCTTGGCGTTGTATTTAGGTCGAATGCTAGCTGGAATTGTGCGGGGAATGATGACATCCGGTTCTGTAATTTTAATCGCGGTTCTGTTCACAGGGAAAGTTTGGAGTTTTTTGAATCCATTATTTTTACTGCTGCTAGTACTCAATTGTGCTGTCTTTGCCGGTTTAGGGGTGATTGTTGGGTTGAATGTTAAGTCCCTAGAAAGCGTTGGACTGTGCAACAACTTCTTGATTGTGCCAATGTCCTTTTTAGGAGCGACTTTTTTTGACCCAGCAACGTTACCCGCCGCCCTCAAAGTTATTGTATACCTGCTCCCTTTAACCTACACGAGCATTGGGCTTCGGGCCGCTGCTTACTTACCGCTCTCCCAGTTTCCCTGGTACGATATACCCATCCTCCTCGCGGTTGCG
>NZ_DATNPA010000310.1:0-2409 GCF_036703385.1 Allocoleopsis sp.
TTAGCTGGTAGTTTTGGGTTTTGCAGCCACGTCAGCATCTTTCGGGCATTTTGCGCTTCCGCCATAAATAACACTCGTGGAAGTTTATCCTTTTCTATTGATGTTATTAAGCAATCGCGCAAACATCTGGTAACAAAGTCATTGAAAAACTGTTGTTCGCGTTTTTTGTCGCTAGACGACTGTTCTTCGCCACTATCACCCGTTGTTTCATCAGCATAGGAATCAGAGTTCCATTTTTCATTGATGAGGTATCCAAGTCCAACTGGATACGATACCCATGTAGGGAATAAAGAAGGAGTGGTGAATTGTACAATTCCTGATACTGGGTTGACTCTTACCATCAACGCAACAGTGGAAGGTGTATTGCTAGCCGTTGTTTTGCGGGTTCGGCGCAGGACATGGAAGCACGTCAGCCAAACATTCGGCTCGATGCCATCTTTTTCGAGGTCAATTAAGGAAGCCGGTAAAATCCCGAATTGGCGTAGCAAGTCCGAGACAGCTCTTTGAACTCGATTAGGAGCGTCTTTAGTGACAGATTCTTCACCACTTTTTTTTCGAGCTGTTAATGCGTGGATGTGCTGATTGATATAGCCTGCCTGCATAACTCCAATTCGCAATGCCAGTTTGGGGTCAGACTCGGGTGGGAAGAAGGATTTCTTAGGCTTAATTTCGATTAAGGCACCGCATAGTCCTTCAGGTTTAGGTAAGTATGAAGCAATCTGCTGAATGCGCTCATCAAGTAGATTTACGCGCTTTTGTTGTCGGTTTTTCCCTTTGACTGAAGGATGCTCTAGATCGAGTCTTTGCGTCAAATCCTGAACGTGCTGAGTTTTGATTCGCAAAGAACCTAATGAACCTTCAAAAAGAATCTCTTCTCCTTGGACTCCAGTAAGGGTCTCATAAATTTGAGCTTCCCCTCTAGGTGATAAGTAAAGTAATTCACAGATTTCAGCAATTAGGGCATCTCTACATTCTTGGGTTTCCCAAAGGATAAGTATTGTATGCGGGGAATTCTCAGGAATACGAAACGTGGCTGGTGCAGCGATTTTAGGTCGCAGCATCACAGTAGATAAATCGTCACGTTTTTTAGGTGAGTTATCATCTCTTTTCTTGGATTTACCGCGCTCCCAGAAAGGTGCATACTTGCTTGATACCTTTACGGCTTCACCCACTCGCCGAACGGGGAAATTTTCTTGAGCAATCTTATTTTGAATCGCCCGATCGAGGCTGGTAAAATCTAGTGGACTGACACCAGGAATGCAAAGTGTATTACTGCGATGTCGAGTGTCGTAGGCGATAGCGAAGCGCTGCTGCGTTCGCCCTTGGCGTTGCCGCAGGCTAGCGCAGTTCGCTCCTTGTATCCCTACTGGTTCTTCACCAAACGTAGACCAGTTATATGCGGGTTCCGAGGCTAGGGTATTTGGCTCAGGAAGTGGAGAGTCGTTAAGCTTGAGTAGTTCGCTAATGGCTTTTGACCATCTCGGTTCCCTCCCTTCTTGCGTAATCCTTTGTTTAATCTGTAGAGGAATAAAGCAGAAGGGTTGCTGAACTCCATCCAACCACCGATGATTATCGCCAATAAAGACAGTGGCTCCTTGGTACGGGAAACGCTCGATAGGCTCTTTAATCCAGCGTCGGATTGAAAGTTGATGGTAAATAATAGGTTGACTGCGCCAAGGGACTGTTTGTAGCTTGAAACGAATGACAAATGAGACGTGTGCCTCACCTACCTTTACTTTTTCCTTGATTTTGTCCTTAGTAATGACCTTAATCAGCGGAACTGGATAAGGAGGCCATGACATCAGTTCGGCTCCTTGGTCAAGTGTCACAACTCGATAGAAGGTTAGTTGGTATTGAACATTCCCGTCAAAGCAGACTGTTGGGTTTTTGAGAAATTCCCCAGCCAAGTAATCCGGAATTGCTTGAAAACGGACATCAGTTTCATATTTATTTTCAGGCTGACGCAGCAAAGAATAAGTTTTAGAGTCTTCCCAACGCCAAGCGTCATGGTCTAACTTTTCGAGACTCGACTCGACTTCCTCTTCTCCCAAACACTCGCTAAACTCTTCTCGAAGCCAATCTTTAGTGAATTCTGACAAGTCAGAAAGGTCAGCCATTTCTGTTGCAAATACCCAAGGAACGCCAGGACGCTGCCAGCCATTACGCGCTGTCTGGATAATTTTTGGGAAGCTGGCGGCTATTATGCGGTCTAGAGAGTAGACAGGAACAGATGGATAGCCTTTACCAAGAAGCTTGACACGCTTTTGAGCAAGAGATTTGGCAACTTGCTGCCATGCAGTTGGAACCTGGAGAGAAAAAAGCTCGTACTGCACATCCTGAATTAGCTCCCAAGCTCCGGGGAGAATGGTGTTAAAGGTCATAGTGTAAGTCCTTTGTATCTTTAAGTGC
>NZ_DATNPA010000311.1:0-7837 GCF_036703385.1 Allocoleopsis sp.
CGATGAGGCATTCGCCTCACTAGAAAAGGCCATCGAACTCGACCCCAATCACGTAAACGCTAATAATTTGTTGCAGCAGTTACGGCGAAAACTCGGTCGCTATGGCGACGAGCCACAAAAGGAAAAACAGAAAAAGCCCAAGGAGAAAGGTAAAAAATAAATGTTCATCCAAAGGTGAATACCTAGAATTTCCTGGATTTTCTTAAGGTTTCGGATTAAAGCTTCCAGGACTGAGCAAGCAAAACAACTGTTGCTCAATTTGTGCAATTGGGGGAGCTAGCAACTGGGTTTGACGGCGATGATCGGGGTTACCCCAAGTACGGGGATGCTTTTGACTCATGAAGATACCTCTTTTAAAGGCTATAGAGCCAAGTCTTACTCTTGAACTTTCTCGTGAAAACAGCTCACCGACAGTAAGTTTATGCCAGATAGATGTCTAGTGTTGCTCGTGGGAAACCCTATGATCAGAATAACGGGCAATGCTGGAGAGCAACCCGTCGCCAGGTGATGTCAAGCTATCAATGCCAGGTACGTACCTCTGGTTAGCCGATCACATAGGCAACCCCTACCTAGAAGGTTCATGCATTGGAAACTGGTAGGGGTTGTCTGTCGCAAGTTTTACCCACATTCCGCTTTTTATTGCTTGTTCTAACCCCCTTTTACTCTTAATCCTCCAAGGTCATTTTCTTTAAGTTGACACCAATGGGCATTGCCTTGCCCTTATCCTGTGGATGAACTCGTTGTTGTGCCATAGAGCATCTATCTTAAGAGTTAATATTAACCATCTATTAATTTCTCCCTTCCGCCGCCTTGCCCCGAATCGTGCTCTACCATGCACTCATGCTCAACACTCCCCGCACAACCCAAAAGCGTTCCCCCTGTTACCTTGTCCCTTTTACCTTTTTCCTAACTCTCCTCCTCTGCCTCCCTTGGGTGAATGCCCAAAAACCCGCCAACCCGCAGCCGCAACCTTGGCAAATCAACGGCATTGTGGCTGCCATTGACGATAGCCAGGACAAAGTGAAGGGATATGCGTTCGACAAATTAGCGGAGTACAAGCCCCAAGACTTAAAATCGGCGGTTAAGAAACCGGAGGATATCGCTGGGAAAGCTGCCCATATCCTTAAAAATAAGAAGGTGAACGTGTATGTTCGTAGCAGTGCAGCTGTTACTTTGGGCAACCTGGGAAAGGCGGCTCAACCTTACCTTAAAGACATCCTCAACTTTCTCAAGGATGAACAGGTAAACGTCTATGTTCGGGGCAGTGCAGCACAAGCTTTGGGCAACCTGGGAGAAGCGGCTCAACCTTACCTCAAAGACATCCTTAACTTCATCAAAGATGAACAGGTAAACGTATACGTTCGTGGCAGTACAGCCGTTGCTTTCGGCAACCTCAAAGAGACGGCTCAACCCTACCTCAAAGACATTGCCGACATCCTCAAAGATGAAAAAGCGGCGGCATACGTTCGTGGCAGTGCAGCGGTTGCTTTAGGCAAACTGGGAAAGGCGGCTCAACCCTACCTTAAAGACATCCTCGACATCCTCAAGGATGAAAACGTGGATGTATACGTTCGTGGCTTTGCGGCACAAGCTTTGGGCAACCTGGGAGAAACAACTCAACCCTACCTTAAAGACATCGCCGACATCCTCAAGGATGAAAAAGTGAACGCAGAAGTTCGTGGCTTTGTGGCACAAGCCTTGGGCAACTTGGGAGAAGCGGCTCAACCCTACCTCAAAGACATCCTGGACTTCCTCAAGGATAAAAATGTGGACACAGGCATTCGTGGCTTTGCCGCAGAAGCCTTGGGCAACCTGGGAAAGGCGGCTCAACTTTACCTCAAAGACATCCTCGACTTCCTCAAGGATGAAAGTGTGAAAAGCTATGTTCGCCGCTTTGCCGCACCTGCTTTGGAAAATCTGGGAGAGGCGGCTCAACCCTACCTCCAAGACATTCTCAACTTCCTCCGGGATGACAAGGTTGAGGCAGACATTCGCGGCAGTGCAGCCATTGCCTTGAGCAATCTAGGAGAGGTGGCTCAACCCTACCTCAAAGATATCCTCGACTTCCTTAAGGATGAAACCGTGAATCCGTCGGTGCGTAGCAGTGCCGCAGAAGCGTTGAGCAACTTGGGAAAGGCGGCTCAACCCTCCCTCAAAGATATCCTCGACTTCCTTAAGGATGAAAAGGTTGAGGCATCCGTGCGGGGCAGTGCCGCACAAGTTTTGGGCAACTTGGGGCAGGCGACTCAACCCTACTTCAAAGACATCCTCGACTTTCTCAAGGATGACACGGTGAAGCCTTCTGTTCGTAGCAGTGCAGCAGAAGCTTTAGGCAACCTGCAAGAGGCGGCTCAACCCTACCTTAAAGACATCCTCGATTTCATTAAGGATGAAACGGTGAAGCCATCCGTGCGGGGCAATGCGGCAGAAGCTTTGGGCAACCTGCAAGAGGTGGCTCAACCCTACCTCAAAGACATCGCCGACATCATCAAGAATGAAAAGGTGGACGCATCCGTGCGGGGCAGTGCAGCACAAGCCTTGGGTAATCTCAGAAAATTACAGGTAAACGAGGTTGTTGTCATCCTAAATCATGTCTACGAGCCAAATCACCAAAACGTTAACTTTGAAACTTGGCGGTTTTTGGCTTATTTCTTAGGTGGCGGCACGGCTGATGTGAAAACGCTGCTCAAATGGCTCGGTAATCCTCAATCACTTCCGACTCAACTCAAATACGAAGACGGCAAGAAAACACTGAAAGTGTTTCGCGATGCCTGGATAGGAAGTCAGGGGTTGCAACGATTACAACAAGACTTAGCCAACAAAATAGCCAGGGTTGCCTGCCTGGTGTCTTGGAAACCCCAAGACATTCCCCTACTGCGAAATCACTACAACAACCTGAAAAAAGGAGGATACAACCAAGCTAATACGATACAGTCAACCATCCAGGATGTGGTAATTGAGAAATGGCTTTCCCTCGCCCGAAACATCATCCTGATTCATGCTGCCTTTTGGCTTGCCCTGCTCTTTACCTACCCCAATTTTCCCCAAGTCCAAACCATCTTCTTCTGGAACCCGTGGGTAAGGAAGATTCTCGGTGTCGGCTACATTGGCTTTCTCCTCACCTGGGTTCCCTACTTGCGCCGCCAACTCTTTGAACCCTTCAAACCGTCCCTACTCGCCGATGCACAGTTAAATCATTTCGATGACGACGCCTACTTCCCAAAGTCTAAAGTCATCATTCCAGGTTCAGCAGAAATCAAAGCGATTACCGAGGCACTCCCCAAGATTCAAGGGCAAATCATCTTAGAAGGTGATTCCGGTTTGGGCAAGTCCATGTTTCTGCGCCATGTAGTGGCAAACTCCAAGCGTATTTTTGTCTACCTCCCCGCCCAAAAATGCGATAAGGGTGTCATTGAAGCCATCCAAGCCAAACTGCACGGGCAAGCCCCAGATACCCAATTCCTGAAAAACCTAATATATAGTGGAGCGATCGATATCTGCATCGACGGACTCAACGAAGTCAGCGCCGACACACGCGGGAAAATCGCCCATTTTGTCGATCGCTATTTCCGGGGTAATATCATCATGACGACCCAACCCTTGGAGTGGACACCCCCCTCAAGCGCCAAGACTTATTACTTACAACCCCTGGAATGCCAACAAATTGAGCCGTTTTTGGTTTCCCGCCAGCCGCGAATGCTCAAAGATGCCAAAATTCAGGGGAAATATTATAAAAACGCCTGCATCCGATACTTAGCTAACGCCCTTAACCCCCAACAACCGCCCGAAGAGTTAGACGCGGCACAACGCATCCTATCCAACCCAATGGATTTGACTCTCGTCGCCCTGATGCTCTCCCAAGGCAAAACTCCCGACTTGTTCCGCCTACAAGAACAACAATACAACCAGATGGCAGAGGAATTTATGCACCAATGGAAGTACGAATTTCCTTTAAAAAGATTCTCCCATGCCGTCTACCAAATGCGGCTCAATGACGAAAACACTTTCCCAGCAGGGCAATTCCTCCCAGAATTACAGGCTTTGGAAGATAAGAAATACAAAATGGTCGTCAGCCGTCAGTCGTGGGATAGGGAGGGGAAAGTCCAGAAAGAATGGTACTTCCGCCACGACAAAATTATGGACTTCTTCTTGGTGCAAAACTTTTTCGGCGAGAGTACTGAAGCCGAAACACGGTTAATTGACCACATGGGCGACCCCAGATTTCGGGGGGTTTATACTAAATCTGGGTTGACTCTCCCCTTTTTTAAACGAACCACAGAGGCGCAGAGTTCGCAGAGCAGAGAATAAGGAGAGAAAGGGGTTATGGATGAGGATTTGGGATTACTTTTGGTTAGCTATCTTCAGTTAAGCGAAAAGTTTCTGGCTCCACTGCGATCGCTCTAAATAATAAAATATATCTTCCTCAGTCAAACTTAGGGGTGGTTTGCACCCATGAAGCGAAATTTAACTTATAGGCGGACACATTTTTCCATATTAAGAAAATATTACCCAAAAAAAAGAGGAAGTCAAGCGATCGCTGTTTAACACCAACGTCGGCGCAGGAACCTTTTGAGCGCATAGGAGTCTATTGCTGACAAGCGCTTATACTTTGGGGTGTAGTGTCCATGTTTATCTCCTCTGGCTGGCAGTCCAAAACTGCCCTGCTCATGGCATTGGGAATGACTTCGTTGGCGGCTGTCCCAGCTCTAATGGCGGCTCCAGCTACAGCTTCTGTAAAACCTTACCTCGTGGGGCAACTCTTTTCTCAATCGGAGCGAGTTGTCATCCCCGCAGGAACTGTGATTCCTGTGGAGCTGGAAAACGCGCAGAAAATCGTTGTTACACCCGATGAAACAGCACCGGTGACGCTGTTAGTTGCCACCGATATTCGCTCGGATACGGGAACCGTGATCATTCCTCAGGGAAGTAAGATTGAGGGAGAATTGCGACCCGTTACTGCTGGGACTCAATTTGTTGCTAAAGCTCTGACACTTAGAGATAGTAATCAGCGACTGCCGATCCGGGCAACATCTAGGGTAATTACCGAGAGGGAAACGATTAAGAAAGGAACTGATGTCGGTCAAATCCTCAAGGGAGCGGCAATTGGTGCAGCCGCTTCGACAGTACTTGCAGAAATATTTGGCGACATCGACCTTAAAGAAGTTTTAGGGGGTGCAGGACTCGGTGCGATCGCAGGATTACTCCTAGGAGGACGCAAGCAAGCGGAAGTCATTGTTGTTAACCCAGAAGAAGATTTGAGCCTGACATTGCAGTCCGATCTAGCCCTATAAATGCGATTGTCTGAATGAGCTGAGAACGTTGGGTGCGATCGCGCCTAGAGAATTGGTTCATTCATGGTAGGGGCACGGCAATACCGTGCCCTCGCTATCTATAGATAACTCGCGTTATTTAGCCTAAAAATTGCCCATTTTACGGCTTAAGCGTCATCGAGTGCGGTAATTCCTGGGAGTTCCTTCCCTTCAAGTAACTCTAGACTGGCACCGCCCCCTGTAGAAATGTGGCTCATTTGCTCAGCCACGCCGACTTTTTCCACAGCTGCTACCGAGTCACCACCTCCAATAATGGTTGTTGCACCTTGCTTCGTGAGGCCAGCCATCGTATGTGCGATCGCTTCCGTCCCCACAGCAAACTTATCAAACTCAAACACACCCATTGGGCCATTCCAAATTACACTCTTGCAATCCGACAACGCATCCTGGAACACCTTCACAGAATCCGGCCCAATATCCAACCCCATCCAGCCATCGGGGATTGAGTCAATACTTACAGTTTGAGAATTCGCATCTGCTGAAAAATTATCCGCGACCACCACATCCGTGGGCAATAGCAACTCAACGCCGCGTTCTTTCGCCTTAGCTTCCAAAGATTTTGCCAGTTCCAGCTTATCCTCTTCCACCAGAGACTTACCGACACTCAAGCCACGAGCTTTGTAGAAGGTGAAAATCATACCACCGCCAATCAGCAGCTTATCCACCTTTTCCAGCAGCGTTTCAATCACGCCAATCTTACTCGAAACCTTAGAACCCCCGATAATGGCCGCCAAGGGCTTTTGAGGATTTTCGATCGCGCTTTGCAGATACTGAAGTTCTTTTTCAATCAAGTATCCAGCCACCGAAGGCTTCAGGTAATGAGTCACGCCCTCCGTAGAAGCGTGGGCGCGGTGAGCGGTGCCAAACGCATCATTGACATAGACATCCGCCAGCGAGGCTAACTGTTTGGTAAATTCTGGGTCATTCTTTTCTTCCCCAACATGGAAGCGGAGATTCTCCAGTAATGCCACCTGACCGTTTTGCATACCAGCAATCTGAGCGGCAACCGCATCCCCGACACAGTCGTCACACTTGACTACAGTCTGACCCAGCAGTTCGGAGAGACGATTTGCAACAGGCGTCAGCCGCAAGCTCTCTTTTACTTGTCCTTTGGGACGCCCTAAGTGGCTGCACAGAATCACCTTGGCATTCTTTTTGATTAAATCTTGAACGGTGGGTAACGCCGCACGGATACGAGTATCATCGGTAATCGCGCCACTATCATCGAGGGGCACGTTCAGATCGGCTCGCACCAATACCCGCTTCCCAGCTAAATCTGACTCAGTTAAATCTGCTACGGATTTTTTAGCCACAGTAAATCTCCTAATTGCCTCTACCTGATGTTCTGTGCTTTTAGTTCAGTGTCTTAGGAATGAGCTGTTGAGGGCTGCCATGTGGATTCAAATAAACACTACCTGAATCTCAAGACAAAAAGTACTTATTCTCAAACCGTTCTCAATTTTACCGAAAATTGGGTTCAAAGCCCCGTCCTTCCAGGACGGCTTTCTTTCTGGTAGAATATTTTGCGTAAAGCTGTTCCACGTAAATGTTTGTCCTAGAGTTCAAGGCTAAGGGGACAAAAACTCAATACACTGCTATTGATGAGGCGATTAAAACGGCTCAATTTGTCCGTAACAAGGCAATCCGATATTGGATGGATAACCGAGGTGTAGGGCAGAAAGAGTTATATCGCCTTAGCAAAACGTTGAGAGAGGAATTTTCCTTTGTTAAAACTCTGAACTCCAGCGCTTGTCAAGCTTGTATCGAGAGAGCCTATAGTTCAATTGCTCGGTTTTATGACAACTGCAAAAAGTCTATTCCGGGCAAAAAAGGGTATCCAAAGTTCAAGAAAAACTGTCGATCAGTAGAGTATAAAACCTCTGGCTGGACACTTGCTCCTGACCGAAAACAAGTCACTTTCACCGATAAAAAAGGAATTGGCAAGCTCAAACTCAAAGGGACGTGGGACTTGCACTTCTACCAGTTAGACCAGATAAAACGAGTACGGTTGGTGCGTCGGGCTGATGGCTACTACGTTCAATTTCTGATTAGAGTTGAAACGGAAAAAGCAGACATTCAGCCAACAGGTAGGATAGTTGGCTTAGATGTAGGAATCAAGGAATTTTACACAGACAGCAACGGTCATGCCGAAGCTAACCCCAAGTTTTATCGAACAGGTGAGAAACGGCTGAAGTTTAGACAGCGGCGTGTTTCTCGAAAGAAGAAAGGCTCTGCCAACCGCTCCAAAGCCATTAACAGGCTAGGGCGAGTACACCTCACGATAAGTAGGCAGCGTGAAGAACATGCTAAGAGAGTGGCACGTTGCGTAATCCAATCTAGCGATTTGGTTGCCTACGAAGACTTGAGGATTAAGAATTTAGTGAAAAATCATTGTCTCGCCAAATCTATTAATGATGCGGGTTGGTATCAATTCAGAAAATGGCTGGAGCATTTTGGAGAGAAGTTTGGCAGGATAACTATTGCTGTTAATCCGGCCTATACGTCCC
>NZ_DATNPA010000312.1:0-27044 GCF_036703385.1 Allocoleopsis sp.
TGCGTGCACCGGCCTGTACGGCTGTTCCGGCAATCCCCAAAACGGCGCGATCGTTTCCGCTTGCTGTCTTACAAGCACTGAGAACCAATAGTTCTACGGCGTCTTCTCGACGTTGTCCGCGTGTGCGGAATAATTCACTCAACTGGTCTACGTAAATCGCGTCATCAGCAGCCAGTAAATAAGTCCTCTCCCGCGTCGCCCCAAACTGACCGTGAGTTGCTAGATGAACGACCTGGTAACTGTTTGAATTCATCGCTTGCTGGAAATTTTTCCTAGTAAATGCCTGGTCGAGGATACGCTTAACGGGGATTTGGGCTTCGTTGATCGCATCCAGTTCTCGTTGTACATTTTGCAGTTTGCTATAGGTGTTCTCAAACTTTTTCGGAGGATCAGTCAAACCGGCTGCCAGTACCTTCATGTTTTGACGAAGTAGGGGTTCGGGGTCGCGCACCTCTAGACCCAAAACCAAGGAGACGGCATACTTCTCAACCAGGTAGCGTTCTCCATCGTAAAGAGCAGCCATTGGAATCGTTCGCAGGGAGCCGTCCAAGACGAAGATCAGGGTCTTGATGCCACCTGCTTCCAGGCGATCGCTAAAAGGTGCAATCAGCCAGTCATAAACGGTTTTACCCACCTTTTTCACCGGCTGATCAAACGGACTCTCGGTTTCTAGAGTGGTTTTGAATTGTTTTAATGTCTTGGCAACGCTATCCCTAGAAAGTGCGGTGGAGGAGCGATATAGCCGTTCTTCCTTGGGTAGCTTAACCATGACTTCCAATCGGTTGTCCAGGATGATTGGGTAAATCACGGCAGTGTGTGAGTCTTTTTGATCAATAATGCGATCAATTTCCAGTCTTTTCTCCTCACAGGCTTGTTGTAAGAAGTTTTGCAGCTGTGCGACTTGTAGCGCTTCTAATACCTCACGAGCTTTTTGCAGATTTTTCTGGAGAGGCTCAGCTTCGTTAGATGGAGGAGTTAACAGCAGGTCTACAAATTGGCGATAGACGGGTTCTACACTGTCTCGGAAGGAAAACTGCACATCTGGATTGGTGGCTACCAAATCAGCCCGGAGCGATCGCGACCGTTCAAATGCTTCGTCATAAGCTGCGATCGCTTCTGGATATTTGCCTTGTGCTTTGAAAATGCGACCCAGCTGCCAGGAAAACTCATAGTCAATATCTGAGGCATTCACGGATTGCTGGGATAGAACCAGTGCCCGTTGGGTCAGTTGTTCGGCTTCAGTCCATTGATTTTGCAGTTCATACAAATGGCCCAAATCACTCAAGACAACGGCTTGCGATCGCCCGTCATTTAATTGTTCCGCCTGTTTATAAGCTACAGCCAGAATTTGGGCAATATCTTGGGGTGCGCCCGCTTCTGGTGTCGAGGACGGCTTTTCGTCACCCCTACTGTGTAATTTCATCATGCTTCGGGCTAAATTGACCTGAGCATAGATGGAAGGACGACCGACAGGCAGGTTCGCGATTTGACCTTGTACCTGAGGATAAAGGGCTTGCGCCTCTTGCCACTTCTTCATCTCGAGCAACAGGCTCAGGCGATTCAGTTGGGCTTGGATTTGAGTTTGTGAGGTAGCAGCGGTATCAGAGACTTTCTGGTAGAAATCGAGAGCGGCTTGCCGCTGTTTCTCAGCCTCTTTTGGCTGTGCTTGGCCTATTTTCTGGTCTGCCTGAGTTCTGGCAAGATTGCCTAAGCTCAGGTAAGCTGAACCAATGGCATCGGGGGATTTGAGGTTTTGGGCAATCTTTAGACTTTCCTGTAAGTTAGTTGCCGCCGCCTCCAGGTTTCCGATCACCCGAAGTGCTTCTCCCAAGCTGAGGAGGTTCGACGCTTTAGCGAGAGAATCAGGTTGCTTGTCCAGGGACTGTTTTAACATCTGGAGGGTTGAAACCGACCGCTTATACAGTCCCAACGCCTGCAATGCCTGCGCCTGGTTAATGCGCGTCAGAGTGGCTCTGTTCGTGTCTCCTAACTGGCTGTAAAGTGCAGCCGCTTGTTCCCAAGTTGCCACAGCCTGTTCCGCTTCTCCCTTTGCCAGTTGCAGATTCGCCTGAACATCAAGGCTCTGTGCCCAAACGGCTGACCGCTCAGAGGAATTGTGTGTTTTTTCCACTCCCTTGAGTGCAGCGGCAATGGCCTGAGTGGCCTCCTGAGTGCGCCCCAATTGCTGATAGTTCAAAGCGAGATTACTCTGTACCACCGCTTGTCCCAGGAGGTCGCCATTCGTCTGGTACACTTGGAGCAGTTGCTGCAAAACGGCTACGGCTTCTGAAAATCGCCCTGCTAAATACAGGGTTTTGGCTTGTTGATCCAAGCTTTCGGCATTTTTAGCTATATTCGGCAGGGGTTGAGCTGTAGAGTCAGCTACCATTGCCAGGAGAGTTGAGGACAGCGGCAAGGACTGAGCCTTCACAACTGAGATAGAGGAATTGGCGGCAATTTTGGGTGTTGCAGTCCTTCCCACCATTGGCAAAGCCACCACGCAGTACAAGGCCGTTAGAATAGCCAAAAATCCATAGCGGTATTTGAATTTGGGAAGTCTAGATTTTGCCTGAGCCTTTCTCAAGTCCCAATTACTCAGCCTCACTATTCCCAACTTCTGTAACCGACGCAGAAGTACAATTCGTTTACTTGCCATCTTGAAAATTGACTGAATTTAATTAGTGAACATGAAGGCAAGAAGGTTCATCATGTCTGTGACTCTTGCCCATAGGAACGATCAAATGCTTTACCGTTCTCCAGAACACCCTGAGGCAGAGAACCCAGACGGATGGGGGGTCGCCGCTGCAACCCCGGCAGTGAGAATGATTTCCCCCTTAGAACCAATCACCATGCCCTGAGCTTCCACCAATGTGGTAGTGGGTTTACTAGAAGGTAACGTAACGACAGCCGCCGCTTTACTGGCTTTCCCACTATCACGAGTTACCCAAGGGGGAGGTGTGGCTCCAGTGCTGAGGGGGTTATCAGGGTTGGGGGGCAATCCTCCCCGTCCCGTGACGACAAATGTACTCTGCCCTTTGGCAACTCCGCTGTTTCGAGATTCACAGCCTTGGGCAATTAAGCCTGTGGGGTCTATTAGGGTTATGGGCAGTTCCACAAGTCCCTGAGCGGGGTCAAGGTCTAGAGTATTGATTTCTATTTCCCCTTCAAATCCAAATTTAGAACTGGCACTAATATCACTGCTGCGATTGCTTCTTAGCTGACTAGTACTCTGCCCTCTCTGTCGTTTCAGACCAAAAATCCTCTTGGCAGCGATATTGATCTTTCCACCATCACCATCAAAGGCATTGGCAATGAAGTCACTGTTTTCTGAGGGAACTGCCACCACAAACCCGTCCTTCGCATTAATTGTGATGTTACCGCCCTTGCCACCGCCTCCTTGTTGAGCCGTGTCAGCTTCGGCTGATATCAGGCTGCCTCGACGCAACAGCAGCCACTCTGAGGCTTCAATGTAAATGTTGCCGCCGTCCACTGATGCAGAATTAGCCTCGATTCTGGCCTGATTATCCAGTGTCATCTGCTCGGCACTAATGTATATCCTCCCAGGTAACTTCTCAATATCATCAATATCATCAAAGGAATCAAGGTCATTAATATCAACATTGGTGGCCTTTGTTGGGTTATCGAGCGACTGATCGTTAATGCTTACCTGAGCCTTATCGATTAAAAGGTTTCTTGCTTTGATTTCAATATATCCAGCGTTACCTTGTGCGTCTTTTGTTGCCTCACTGAGTAGCTTGCTCCCGTTATTAATCACAACTGTGCCATTAGGAACAGAAATGGCGATATTGCCAGCGTCATCCATCCCAGAGGTAGTAGCATTGAGCTGGCTTCCATTCTTAATCTCTACACTATCGTTCGCTCTAATGCTGACTAAGCCCGGATCATCTGAATTTCCATCTGTAGAAGCCGTCTCGGATGTCAATGTAGAGTTGTCGATTACAACTGTTCTTGGTTTAATTGGATCTTTTGCTTCATCAGGGTCGCTACTTCCGATTAAAATTTGTCCGAAAGAGCCTTCACTGGAAATTTTGCTTTTGTTGGTAATTGAAATTTGGTTAGACGCATTGATAAGTACATCCCCTCCAACACCATTTTTATTCTGAGTGTCGAGGATAGTGTTATTTAGGAAAACCGAGTCTGAGGCTTTTATCGTTATCGTGCCGTAGGATTGGTCATTGCCGACACTCTCAATTTTGCTATCAGTAATCTGAATGTTACGCCCAGTCATGCTGATATCACCGCTAGCCTTATCGGATGTCCCGGTAGCTGTGGCGGATATAGTAGTCCCGCTGATGGATACATTCGCGTGCATCCCTGTAAATTCTCCCAACATCACCAAGCTGCCATCAACTTTCAAGCCAACACTGCCTTCACCTGCTAATCCTCCCAGCTCAAGGAATCTCCCTGGAGCAGTTAATTTACTAGCAGCTAGCTCTACATCTCCACCGAGTAGGGTTAAACTTGTTTGTAAATTTTGTTGAGAACTAACCTCTAGATTTGTCTGGTTGACAGTAATTTTCCCTGGCTGCGCTCCATACTGCACCCCAAGGGGAACATTAATCGACAACAAGGATGATGATTGAGGATTGGTGGCACTAAACTGGGTTCCATCAGGAAACTGGAAACTATTGGCTGTGGTTGCTAGAAACGAACCATTAATATCGAGTCTGGCATTCGAGCCAAAGATAATGCCATTGGGATTGAGCAAAAATAGGTTAGCTTTCCCATTGACGCCCAGAGTTCCCAGAATATTGGAGATATTCGTCCCAGTAACGCGACTAAAGATGTTGTCAATGCCTATGGGGTTGGCAAAGTAGACTCGCTGCCCGTTGTTAACATTGAATTCTGAAAAACTGTGAAACAGGTTGGACTGCCTGATTGCGCCGCCTTCTATCAAGTCAGCAGGAAGCCCTTGCACATTGGCACCCGGAGTAATGCGGGAACCTTCAGCCCCTAGAGTTGTATCAGGAGTCATTTGTGCCAATGTAGGGATATTGGGTAGAGCAACGACTAGACACAGTTGAACAAATGCCCACAGGGCTTCCAGGAGACCTGTCTTTTCCAGCCCAAAATTCCTACTTCTACTCACGGCAGACCTCTTGCAGCAAACAGTTCCAATATATCCATCCAAAGGGGGAGCCTGTGCTTACAAAATCTGCTATCTGGCTTAAGCCGACTGGATTTGGCAGAAAAGCCTAGAAGAAATTCGTCTTTGTTGACTGCTCTCTAGTACACCTTGGGGCCGAAAATCCAGATTGATGGGGGGTCGTGGTTGCAGATTCGGCAGTGAGAATTACTTCCCCATTCGAGCCAATCACTATGCCCTGAGCTTCTACGAGTGGAGGTTTTGGTTGACTCGAAGGTAGTGCCACAACAGGCCCTGCATTACTGGCTGTCCCAAGGTGGCGAGTGACCCAAGGTGGCGACACGCCTCCAGTGCTGAGGGGGTCATCTGGCGCTGGGGGCAATCCTCCTCGTCCAATCACGAAAAAAGTACTCTGATCTTTGGTCGTTTGACGATTTGCAGCGGCACAGTCTTGAGAAATTAAGCCTGCTGGGTCTACGGGAGTTACGCTTAATTCGATAAGTCCCTGAGAAGGGTCATGAGACTGGTTCTCAATTTGTATGTTTCCTTGTAGACCGGCATTGGAACTCACACTAATATCGCTGGTGCCGTTGTAGCGGAGCGCTTGCAGTTCCTCTGGAGATAAACCTGATCGCGCTTGCAATCCTACGACTCGTAAAGCCTGAATTGTAATTTGACCGCCTTGACCCCCAAAGGCATTGGCAATGATATCGCTGTTTTCCTTAGGGACAGCAGTAACAAACCCGCCTCTCACATCAATACTGATTCTGCCGCCATTACCGGGATTTTGGGGGGAGCCAGCAGAGGTGGAAATGACGCTGTTGCGGTACAGTTTCAGATCTTTGGCTACGAGCTCAATATCACCACCATTCCCACTGATGGTTTCAGCCGTAATCGCTGCTCCATTATCTAGAGTGAGGGTGTTGGCTTGAACTCGAATCTTCCCGGCATTGGAACTTGTACCATTGGCGGCAGTATTCGTTGAATTGTGATTAACTTGCATACTCGCTCCATTGGTGATAGTGATCGCCGAGCCTGTAATGTCGATATTGCCGCTATTGCCGACTCCGGTTGATTGCGCTTGAATACTTGCCCCATTGCTGATAGCGATCGCAGGAGCTATGATTTCTATATTTCCTCCATTGCCGACTCCAGGTGATTCCACGCGGCTTTGGATTCGACCTTGTTGCTGTATAGCTACGGAGCCGCTGGCTTGAATCCTTACAGTACCTGCATTTCCTTCACCCTGAGTTGCCACATCAAGCTTGGAATTATCCAGCAACAGTGAACCTGTTGTGATATCGATGCTTGCACCCTGACCTGACCCAACAGTAAAACCGGAAAGGCTACTGTTGTTGGTAATTGAAGTGCCGCCAGTTGCTCTTAGGAAGATTTCTCCAGCGTCCCCAGCACCATTAACAATTGCATTTGTAGTTGTTAAGTTGCTATTGTCGATCGCAATCGTTTGGGGATGGGCACCTGCATCAGGGTCGCTGAAGCTAGACCCGACGAAAATGCCTCCAAAAGTTCCATCTGCCAAAATATTGCTATTGGCAATCGTGATGCGATCGCCAGCATTGATAAAGATATCCCCAGCCTTGTCAGCACCTTGATTTTTGGCACTTACGGTAGCCTGATTGAGAAAAACAGACCCTTGTGTAGCCTGAATCTGTATTTGACCCAATCCGCCTTCGTCGTTTTGGCTGTCGCTGAGTACCTGAGCGTTGGTAATATCAATGCGATCGCGAGCACTGATAAAGATATCCCCAGCCTTGTCAGAACCTTGATTTTTGGCACTTACGGTAGCCTGGTTTAGAAAAACAGACCCTTGTGTAGCCTGAATCTGAATCTCACCAAATCCACCTGTGTTGTTTTGGCTGTCGCTGAGTACCTGAGAGTTGGTAATATCAATGCGATCGCGAGCTTGGAGCGTGACTGAACTGGGGTGCGATCGGGTACTCTGACTCTTAGTGTCCAAGATTGACCCATTCCGCATTTCGATCGCGGCGGCTTTAATGGTGACATCTCCAGCCGTATTTTCAGCATCCGTTGATTCCACCACACTGGAAATCCTGCCATTATCCAACAGTACCTTACCACTTGTGGCATCAATCAGAATATTGCCTACCTTTCCTGAGCCGTCACTCGTGGACTCAACAGATGACTGCTGCTCTACAGTCAAATTGCTAGCCGCAATCTGAATGCTCCCCCCATTTCCACTGCCTCCAAACAGAGAACTACTCTTTAGGGAGGAATTATTGGTCAGCACCACAGAACCACCCGTTGCAATCCTAATATCCCCTGCCGCATTTTCACCACGACTTGTTGTAGTGATTTGGGTGTTATTTAAGGTTAATGATGGAGCCTGGATTGTAACATTTCCACTACCACCATCCCCGGCATCTGTACCAATTTGGAGTTCCGTTAAATTCAGTGGAGTTTGACTGTTAAAAATAATGTTTCCCGATAAACCATTGCGGGTAGATTCCGCCGTAATATCTCGGTCACTAGAAGACGGTCTGCCTTGAATGTTAATGGCACGAGCGTCAATCTCGATACTCCCTGCATCACCAGTCGTACCGATTGCAATCACCCTACCTCGACTATCCGTAATCGGCCTACTGTCCGTTCTCGTGATAATCGCACCTGCCCAATTGGGAATAATATTAATACTGCCCTGGAGTGCTCGTAATATAACGTTTCCGGAGTTCCCCGCATTTCCCCCTCTTTCCGAAGTTGAATTCGTGAATATGCCTCCATTAACCCCTATATTACCGTTGGTACTGGTCAGTTGAACGCCCCCAGAATTTCCAGCATTTCCCCTGTCAGTACGCGTGTTTACGGAGGTATTAATGGCTCCAAAGGAATTCGAGTTCGTCAGAGCTAAACCCGAACCAATTGAGATATTTCCATCCGCCTTGATAGTAATACTGCCTGCATTTCCTGTATCGCCTGAATTATAAATATCAGCAAAAGAACCTAGTGCGAAGTTTCTTCCCCCAGCATCAGATGTCCCAGGCACGGAAACGTTCCCTGTAGCATCCAGGATGATATCGCCACTATTGCTAGCCACTGATAGGTTAGCGGTTGAGATTTGATTGGCAGTGATATCTCCCGCCAAATTAGGATTAGGTCGATACTGATTGGTTAAAAAGACCAGCCCCCCTGGATTGCTGATAGTGCCAACTGTGATGTTGGCACCCGATGCAGGTGCAAGTGAGGGATTAGGGTTAGTCCCGAACACAGTAGGGTCAGGTGCTGGAAAACCGCCCAACGCCGACCAGTCCACACCCGCCCGCACATCCAGGGTGGGAGTTGTGTTGCCTTGAATCGTAATCGGCGTACCATCCGATAGAGTCACACTCGCGAGGGAAGCGATCGTTTGAGCGTTGTTAATCGGTGTTGTGTTACCGGGATGGATGGAATTGGCAGCTGTATCGGTTCCTGTAATGCTGACATTACCTAGGGTTACACTCCCACCCGCCACTATGTGCAGCGATGCACCCGTATAGTTTCCTAAACTGACATCTCCACTCGACAAAATAATCGGGTCATAGGGACTGAAAAGATTCCCCAAACTCCCATCCAACGTTTCAATCCGAAAATTTCCCTCGGCCCAATAGTGAGCATCACCTCCGACGGTGTTGGCACTGCGTAACACCATATCCCCACCGGAGTAGAACCCACTGTTGAGATGATTCAAGGCAAAAATATCCACCCCAAGATTACCCTGCACCATCAATTTTCCAACCGCAGAGGCAACAAATGGGTTAATTGCACTGTCCCTTACCTGCACGGTATCCTGTGCTTGCAGCGTTAAATCTCTGCCTGCACTTAACTGACCTTGTAAGTTCAGATTCCCTGCCGCCAGCGTCAAGTCTTGACCCGCTGTCAAGTTACCAGTATTAGTAATATTTCCAGGTTGTGAGCCATACTGCACCCCAAGAGGAACATTAATCGATAACAAAGGCGGTGCTTGAGGGTTAGTGGCACTAAACTGGGTTCCACCGGGAAACTGGAAACTAGTGGCTGTGGTGGCTAGGAACGAACCATTGATGTCGAGTCTGGCGTTTGAGCCAAAGATGATGCCATTGGGATTGAGCAAAAACAGGTTAGCATGGCCATTGACGCCCAACGTTCCCAAAATATTAGAGACATTCGTCCCAGTAACACGACTGAAGATGTTGTCAATGCCGATGGGGTTAGCAAAGTAGACTCGCTGCCCACTGTTCACGTTGAATTCTTGGAAACTGTGGAACAGGTTGGTATTCCGTTGTGCGCCGCCTTTGATCAGGTCAGCGGGAAGCCCTTGCACATTGGCACCCGGAGTCACGAGAGAGCCTTCAGTCCCTAGGGTAGTATCAGGCGTAATCTGTGCCAGCATCGGGGGAGTGGGAAGGATTGCGATCGCAAATAGTTGAGCGAGTGTCCCAATGCCTATCCGAATACTCGTCCTTTCCAACCCACAACCCCTACTTGTACTCACAGTAGACCCCTTGAAGCAAACACTTCTAATATATCCTCCGGTGGGAGGATGTTGTTTCTGTAAAAGCTGATAATGTTTTTACTTTGGCTGGATTTGACTGAGAAGTCTCAAGAATTTTCAGCCTCATTTTCAGCCAACTCTAGCCATTTCCTATTAGCCATGCCGCAACTAATTGCACAACCCACTCGCATTGAAGCAGCAGGCAACAAGCCTAAATTAATCGACGAATACATCGGTGGCGTATCCACCCAAACTTCAGCTGTCAGTATCGCCCATATGCGCTCTCCCAGTGGCTGGATGGAACCCGGACAACGCCCGGAGTTTGATGAATTTACCATTGTGCTGAAGGGAATGCTGCACGTTGAATACGAAGGGGGCGAGATGGAGGTTCAGGCGGGACAGGCTGTGATAGCTCGGAAAGGTGAGTGGGTTCGTTACAGCACTCCCTCTCCAGAAGGTGCGGAGTATATTGCCGTGTGTCTGCCAGCCTTTTCTCCTGACATCGTGCATCGTGATGCGTGACGTACCCGACGCTCATCTATCAGCAAACAAAAGAAAAAGCAAGCTTTAGAAGACGAGAGAGTTCGTAATGGTATTGAAGGAAAATTTGGAGTCTCTAAACGCAGATTTAGCTTGAATAGAGTTATGCGTCAACTAGCTAATACCTCTCAAACAGCTATTGCTATTACTTTTTTGGTCATAAATTTGTCCGCCCTGCTACGGCAGGTTTTTTGCCTTTTTTTGTGCTTTCAGCAAAACCACATCTTTGGGTAAAGCTAACTATTATTCGGCTTGCCGTAGGCTACCGCTCCAGGATTAGAGAACGCTGAGGTAAGAGAAAGAGAGATTTATACGTTTGAATGCAACTTCGTATCACAATATTAGCAATTGCATTCAGCAGGCAGCGTAAACCAAAACTTTGAGCCAGCATTGAGTTCACTAATAACACCAATTTCTCCCCCGTGAGCGTTAACAATTTGGCGACATTGATACAAACCCAAACCAATACCTGTTAAATGCTTCGTATGCAACCCTCGAATATAAAGTTTGAACAGACTATTCTGTTGTTCTTGGCTCATTCCCACGCCGTTATCCTGAAGAGTGCAGCAAATCTTTTGGTTTTCTAGGGTAACTTCCAAATTCAGGTTCCGTCCTGGTGGGTTATGTTTTAAAGCATTGGTGAGCAAGTTTTCCAAGACTCGCCGCAGCTGAGTTGGATCAGCATTGATGAACGGGCAATTTGGCGGGAATTTCTGAATCAGAGTCGCTTGGTTTTGAGCCAGCATAGGCGAATAGTCGGTAATTAAGTCCTGACACAATTGCTCTAGCTGTATTGGTTGGCAGTGCAGTTCTAATTGACGCTCTTCGTTAAAATGATCTTCTAAAAGGGAGTTGATTAAATTCAGCTGACGCTCGTTGCTGGTGAGCATTCGTTCTAGCAAAGGCCGAGAAAGGTTTACCGCATCTGCCGCTGATTTATACAAATTATTTAATAGCATTGACATTCCCAACAAAGAAGTGCGGAGATCGTGGGAAACGGCTTGCAGGAATACATCTTTAAGTTGGTTGAGTTCCTGAAGTTCGGTCATTTTAGCGGTGAGTTCTTGGGTTCGCTCGTCTACCTGGGATTCCAAATGAACGGCGAGGTCTGTAATCTGTTGATAGAGCTCCGCTTGCTGGATAGCGATCGCAACTTGTGTCGCTAGTGAAGTAAGCCAGTCAATTTCCCATGACTGCCAGTGACGCGGCTGGCTACATTGGTTAACGACTAAGGCTCCATATAGTTCATTTCCTACCCAAATCGGCACGGCTAAGATGGCTGCGACTTGATATTCGGTGTGCTGCTCGGCGATTTGACAGGAGCAAGGGGTTGCTCTGGTATCCTCAACAGCAACGACGTGACCCTGGTTAAATAGCGATCGCCAGCCTTGTATCGTTTCCTCATCATCAACAATCATGTTGCGAACAGAGGGATAACTAGGGTCTACCGATTCAGCAATGACTACACCTTTTAACCGGGTTGAAGGTCGAAGGTTTGAGGGTTGAAGGGTTGGAGGTTGAAGGTTGAAGGTTTTTTGGTTGAAGGTTTTTTGGTTGAAAGTTTGTTGGTTTGAGGATTGAAAGGTTGACCTTTCAACTTGTCTTAGCGCAGTGGTAGCAGCGATAGGAGTCTCATTTGCCAACTGACTACCCTTTAACTCTTGAGAAATCCCATCAATTTGACCAATAAAGACACGATCTGCGTTGAGAAATTCTCGGACTTCGGCTACTGTAGTGTTCAGAATTTGATCGAGATGGAGAGAGCGCCGAATCCGCATCGCCATCTCTGCTAACAAGCGCTGCCTTTCAGCCGCTTCGCTAACGTGCTCAGCAGCAGCTCGGAGTTGCGCTTCAGTTCGCTGGCGCTCAGTAATATCCTGTACTGTGCCTCTGATACCGCCCTTGTAAATCTCCGATTGTTCGCAAACTGTGCGTTCTGAACCATTGGGCAGTACAATCCGATAATCCAGAGAGTAGGGCTTATTGTCTCGGAGAGCGCCTCGAATTGCCTGTCCCACGCGATCGCGGTCTGCGGGATGAACAACCCTAAAAAGAGTTTCCCAACTCGGCTCAAATGCTTTGGGGGTGAAACCAAAGAGGCGATACAGTTCATCTGACCACCGCAATTTCTGCTCAGGTAAAGATGATTCATTGCACATCTCATAAAAATCCCAGTTTCCCAGTTGAGCTAGGCGTTGAGCATTAGCCAGACTCGCTTCTCGCTCCTTGAGTAAATCCACGGCACGAGCACGCTCCGATTCAGCGGCGGCTAAGACTAATCCCGTGATGGAAACCACACCCATAAAGCCTTGTAAAAACAGGACGGCTTGTTTGATGTCAGTCTTTCCTACAAAGGGTCCGACGCCCTGCATGGCTCCCCAAATGGCAATAATCGAGACCATCAGGATTGCCATAATTGCACCTCGCTGAGTGAAGCGAATCGCAGCCCAGATAACAAAAGGAAAGGGGAGATATTCCAGGGGATAGTGAGGCATCTCAACCGCTGGTTTTGACCCGAAAACCAACCAGCTGACGATAAACAACAGGGTAAAGCAGATAACAGCTTCAGCTGGAGTGGGCATTTCTTCGCCCTCAGAAGGTGTATTACAAGGTGAGAGTTTGGGAGAGATTGTAAAACTTTTCTGTAGCCACAAATTCTTACCTTTCCTCTCTAAAATTTGCCTGCATTTCTGTCGGCATTGCGCCAGCGCTATTGCCCATCTAACCTTCGTCATCCAATGGCGACCAATCAACAGTATGGGGGTGACAATTAAAATTCCCATGCCATCACCCACCCACAAAGTCCACCAGTTTTCTTGCCAATTCTGAGGCTCAACGGTACCGCCCAAACAGCCAACGAGTGTACTGATGCTGGCATTAACGAGGGGCGAACCCCAGGCTCCCCAGACAACTAGCTGTAGGACATATTGCAGCCGTTTCAGGGAGGGACAAAACTTTACCCAGGACAATACTTTTGCTCCAACCAGAGCTTGTAAAGTGATGCCGAAAGCTAAGGCAAAGGCCATGACCAAAGATACCTGTGACTGGCACCAGAAGAAAGACCCTAGTGCTACCCCCGGCCAGACACGCCGTCCTTCCAAGAGCAAGCCTGCCAAGGCAATTCCGGCGGGAGGCCATAAGGGGGAAGCCTCTAAACCCAGCCCTAGAGATGAGACGGCAAGCTTAGCTGCACCATAGTAGGCAACAGCGATCGCGCCGACGACGGCAAAATATCGCCAACAGTGTCTCTGTCTCAGGGGCATAAGGTTTTGTAGATTCATGTTGCTGCGACCCTTAAAATTCTCTGTTTCATTCTTGCTTTCTTTCAGAAAATCACCTCTAAAAATAGCTTCTATCATTGAATACTTTTCGTCTTCCCCCAGGTGGATGAGCCGAAAGACTTATTAATTAAAGCTTTTATAAAGCGCTCTCTGGCAGGTTTCCACTTAAGTCAAGCTAAATCACCCAATCGGGTGATTTAAAAGACTTGAATTGCATCCATTTTCTGAATTATTTATCACCTGAAAAGACCTAAAAGGCTAGGATTTACTACATAATAAGTAGCCGCTATTAGGGTCAGGTAATTATAAATTTTGGCTGTAGTCTTTTCAGGAATCACTAGTTATTTAGCCAGAATTCCGAACCATTACTCTCCTGATGTTAAAAAATTAGTTATTTAATTTACTAAACGATTTTCTAATGCAAATCGTATCAGCTCAGCTCTATTAGTCGTTTCGCTCTTTCGTAAGAGGCTACTGACGTGCTTTTCGATTGTCCGAGGACTGCGGTACAGCTTTTTACCAATTTCCACGTTGGATAGACCTGTAGCGAGCAAAACTAACACTTCCTTTTCTCGTTCGGTCAGATCGATCACTAGGGGGCTGGGAGCGATCGCCTCGGCTTGCATCTTGTCTATTTTTGATGGCGATTGCCAATCGGATAGGCGATCGGGTAGGGTGATCACGTCAGGCTGGGTCAATCCTGGCCTGTCCCCAGAAAAAAATCGCCACTCGTATTGACGTTCCAACAGATTGCGAATCACCGCACCCAATTCCTGCATCTCAAAAGGCTTGGGTAAATATACATCGCACCCGGTCTGGTAACCCCTAATTCGTGCCTCTGTATCGGTGCGTTCGGTTAAAAAGACCACAGGTAACACGCGAAACGATGGGTGCTGGCGAACTTTCCGCACCAGTTCATACCCGTCCATTCGGGGCATGTTGATATCTGTAACCAGTACATGAGGATGGTGCGTTTCGATCATCGAGAGTGCCTGTTGACCATCTTCAGCTGCGATGACTGAGTAGCCAGACATCTCCAGATAGTCACTTACAGAAAGGCGGGTTCCCAGGTTGTCGTCTGCAACCAGGATAAGCAATGGCATGGGGTACTGATCTAAGAGCGAGTCTACTCTTACGCTAGGTCATATCTGCCTAACTCAACAGAAACCAGAAAACTATTTTTTTTAGGTTCTGAAGGCTAAAAGGGAGCCCTAACTCAGTGTACAGCGACTCCCTCCCAGATCTCATGCTCCTGTCGGCAAATTCGTATTACATGAATTCTTTCTCAAGGTGGACAGGAGCCACTCTAGAGCGTGGGTCAAGTTTTCGGGCTAATCCGTGGTCAAAAGCCAAAAGCCAAAAGCCAAAAGTCAAAAAGCCAAAATCTCTTTTGAGGTCTGACGATTGACTCTTGACACACCTAGCTAATCAAACCAGAAACTCCTTGGTTGTTACAGCACCCATGTCTGATCAACTCGCCGACACCTTCAAGCTGCTCGGTTCTCCTAGATTGCCTTCTAAGACAACACCTCGTTGGTTAGCTTGGAGATGACGCACTAGAATATAGATTGATTCAACCCGATCAGTCGCTTCTACTTTTTGAGCCAACTCAGAAAGAGATAGGGCAGCACCTTCTTCGTGCAGGGCCTGCATCACCCGCTTCTGCAAATCCAGAACCGCCGCCGCCGCTTTCTTCCCAGCTTCGACCCCTGGCTGATGGTAAGCGTTGATATTCACCAGGAAACCATAAAGACCCACAGCGCGGTCGTACAGGGCAATCAGTGCCCCCACAGTCCGGGGATTCACCTGGGGAATCGTTACCGTGATAGAGTCCCGCAGATTCTCGTACAGGGCTTGTCGAGTACCCTGCAATAGACCTGATAAATAGTCTCCTGAGGTTACTCCGGGTTCTACTTCCGGGGAGGTTCCTTCTCGATCTTCTAACACTTCAATGAACGTCATGAAGAAATTAGCGACCCCTTCCCGCAACTGTTGCACGTAGGCATGTTGGTCAGTTGAGCCTTTGTTGCCATAGACCGCAATTCCCTGATGGACAATATTGCCCTCTAGGTCTTTCTCTTTACCCAGAGATTCCATCACCAGCTGCTGTAAGTAGCGTGAGAAGAGGAGCAGGCTGTCCTTGTAGGGCAACACCACCATATCTTTCTCACCCTTGCCATTCCCTGCGAAGTACCAGGAGAGGGCTAGCAGGGCGGCTGGGTTTTCTTCAATCTTGGCTATGCGGGTGGCGGCGTCCATCTCTTTGGCACCAGAGAGCATCTCGCGGATGTCAATGCCTTGCAGGGCGGCTGGCAAGAGTCCCACGGCTGACAGTTCTGAGGTTCGTCCTCCTACCCAGTCGTACATGGGGAAGGTGGCTAGCCAACCTTCGGATTTAGCGAGCTTATCCAAGTTGCTGTCTGTGCCAGTAATTGCGATCGCATGGGAGGCAAAGTTCAAATTCTTGGACTCGTAAACTTTCTTCACCTCAATCATGCCATTCCGGGTTTCCGGCGTTCCGCCAGATTTGGAGATGACGATGACTAGGGTGCTAGAGAGTTTGTCTTGCAGCTGTACCATGACTTTATCAATCCCAGCAGGGTCGGTATTGTCAATAAAGTGAATAGTCAGCGCTGGAGAGACAGGTGCCAAGGCTTGGGCTACAAACTGAGGCCCCAAGGCGGAACCTCCAATACCGATGGAAATGACGTCGGTGAATTGGAACTTTCCAGGGGGATGGATGGCACCCGTCTGGATTTTTTCCGTGAAGTCTTCGATTTGTTCAAGGGTGTTGAGGATTTCTTGCCGGAGTTCTGGGGTTGGGGCTAAATCGGCGTCTCGTAGCCAGTAGTGTCCAACCATGCGGTTTTCATCAGGATTGGCGATCGCACCTTTCTCCAAGGCGTCCATCTCCTTAAACGCTTTCTCAAACTTCGGTCGCATTGCCTCGACAAAAGAATCATCGAACCGCATACGACTGACATCGAGATAAAATTCTAACCCTTTATGGTAAAATAACCAGTCTTGGTAGCGTTGCCAAAGAGTAGCGGCGTCCATAAAATAATTGCTCTCAAACTTTCGTGTCTTGCCAATCACAAGTTTAAGAGGACTCAAATGTAGGGTTTGGTTAGAACGCGCAAAAATTTCACAATCTACTCGGTAAATTCACCCGCGATTCAGTAGTTATCGATGGTAAAGCGTAAAAATCGTATCCGAGCTGCTTTAGTGGAGTTCTCAGTGACCCTATCTTTATCCTTACTTTTCACGGGATGTAGAAAACCTCTCTCCTACAAGGAGAGAGGCTTTGATTTTTCCCCCTTCCAACAACAAATCTATTCCTTTTCCTCCTCCTCGTAGGAGGGGGCAGGGGGAGGTGGGAAAGGGGTTAGGGAGTTAGGTTTTTCGTGGGCTTTTCCCCATGACGTGAAAAGTCAGACCTTCATTTTCTCAAGCGTCAACCTAAGCATCTCCAGGATTGAGGCGTATCATATCCCAGGTAGTATAGGTACCAATTGGACTCCATATCACGTAGGGCAGTAGTAACAAAGAAGCCCATATGGAAATAGGCCAGACCAGTACTGCCAAAATAATGCCAATCAAAGCACCCGTACCACCAATCACTGTACCCACTTTGAGGCTACGGAGTCTGAACATGACTGGTGTATAGGCGGTGGTAACAAGTTCCAACAGCACATACAAGCCCATCAGCCACCAAGTTTTGCTATTACCTGGGGCGTTTTCCCAAACAATATAGGCTGACCAGGCTGCGCAGATATAAATAACAGTCCAGATAAAGGGAATCGCTGCCTCAAACGTTAACCATCTCGGACGCTGTAGGCGGTTGAACCATCTAGCACCGTCGCGTGAAATCAATCCACCAGCCAACACGACTAGGAGGGCTACAGCCCCTATCACCATCCAAGATTTAATCATTACCTTACCTTCCCTATCCTATTGACTTTCCCGGTGAAGTCAGGATAAGCCCTATAGGTTGATTGTGCCAAGTTCAGAGATTGGGGGAATCAACCGTTGGTGTGAACCAGTCTTTGTTTGGCTGTTGCGATCGCACCTCACCAAGAGCCTCAGATGCCTCGGCTATACTTGCCTAAACGAGTATGACTACATCATGATCCTTAAAATTTAAGATAAAGGCTATGAGAAAACTAATAATAGTCTTTTTGATAGCATTCGTCTTATTTGGCTGTCGTTCTAACACAGATAAGAATCATTCAGCCATTAACAAATCAGCGATAGATCAACCCATTAAAGCTTTATTTATTGGGAATAGCTACACCTATGTCAACAACTTACCCTCTTTACTTACGCAGTTAGCTGCATCCACGAGCAAGCCCAAAACTTTAGAAATCCAGATGGTTGCACTGGGAGGTGCTACCCTCAAGACACACTGGGATAATGGAAATGCTCTTGGAGTTTTGAAGCAGGGGTCGTGGAACTATGTGGTACTACAAGAACAAAGTATGCTCCCCATTATCGAGCCAGAAATAATGTATCACTATGCCCGATTGTTCGATGCTGAAATCACAAAAGTTGGAGCAAATACAGTTTTCTTTCTAACCTGGGCGCGGCAGAATACACCCGAAACCCAAAGAAATTTGACCGACGCTTACATGAGTATCACCAGACAGCTTGATGGTGTTGTTGCTCCCGTGGGAATTGCTTGGCAGAAAGTCCATGAAGAAGATGCCAATGTAATTCTTTATGATGCTGATGGAAGCCATCCTAATCTTTTAGGGTCTTACATGGCAGCCTGTGTATTTTATGGGATTCTTTATAACGAGAGTCCTGTAGGCTCAACTAGTTATAAATCACTTGGCATTAGCGAGTCACAGGCTTCTTTCATCCAGCGCATTGCTTGGCAGACTGTTGAAAGTGTAACGGTTGGACAATAGCTCTTGGTATCTCCTCCTAGAAAAAGTAATGAAGTATGCCAAACAGAGCAAGACTGTTTTGTCACGAAAACAAAACTCCTACGCGATCGCATCATCCCACGATCGCAACAGCAACTGCAACCGCTCGATCAGCGCCAGCGTTTGCTGATAAGCCACTCGATTTCCCTGTTCATGAAAGTGTTTCGATGCTGCTTTCAGGTCAGATAGTGCGGCTTGTTGAAACCCTAATTCGTGGTGAATGATACCCCGATTGACATACGCTTCAGCACGGTTAGGGTCAAGTTGTAGCGCCGCCGTAAAGTCACGAACGGCACTCGATAAATCACCCATTCGGTGACAGGCGCAGGCTCGGTTGTAGAAGGCTCGGTGATTATTAGTATCGAGCTTAATCGCTAAGGAAAAATCTGTGATCGCACCTTCCACACTTCCCAACATCAGCTGTGCTAAACCGCGATCATTGTATATCTCCACCAGTTGCGGAGTGGACGTGCGAGCGCTGTTACTTAACGCTTGATTATAATCGGCGATCGCTCCCTCAAAATCTTGCAGTTCAAAACGTGTTAATCCTCGATTATAGTAGGCGCGTAAATCATTCGATTCTCGCTCTATAACCTGGTCATACTCAGCAATCGCTGCTGCATGATTCCTCAGTCTATGATACGCTAAACCGAGGTTTAGATAAGCTTCTGTATTATTAGGATTAATTTTTAGTGCTGCCGTGCAATCTTCAGTTGCTTTGGTATAATTTCCTAGTTGGATGTACGCTAAACATCGATTGCTGTAAGCGGCAGCAAATTCCGAATCAAACTCAATCGCTTGGGTGAAATACTCTATCGCTCGTTCGTAGTCTTCGTTTTGAACTTGTTCTAATCCCCCCTTAAACAACTCCATTGCACTCTTAGGTTCAATAGCTAAAGATACGGCTTTCGCTGGTGCTGTCATTGACGCTGAAATAAGCCCGATCGCAAGGCAGAAACTGAAAAATATTTGGAAGCAACGATTCATGCTATTTTAGTAAATAACAGCTATAAACTGGAAAAATAAAAAGAAATTGGCACCGCTTAATGTATCAGCTGCGAGGCTAGGACGCCCCAAGGCAAACGTGAATAATGCGATCACAATCCATAGGATTGATAGAATTTTCTCCATGTTAATTCACGCATAGTTACCGAACTCAGTTTGAGGTAAGCAACACGAAGGCGTCAAAAGACAAGCTGTCAAACTTCCCGGTGAAGGTCTAGTTGATTAGTACAGAAGAACTATTAAGAAGCGATCGCACGGAACACTGCGCCACAGGCGATTTCAGTAAGTTAAACTTGAGCCACTCCATCGGATGGGTAACGACTCTGTCGGCCTTGACAATCTCAAGCCAAAATCTTTAACTTGTAGCTAACCCTGCTCTGTTGATGATACTATGCCAGCCAAAATATTGGTTGTGGATGATGAACCAGACTTGGAACCCCTAATTTGCCAAAAATTTAGGCGAAACATCCGGCACAAGGAAATCGAGTTTTTTTTTGCTAACAATGGTTTAGAAGCGCTCTCCCAGCTAGAGTCTCAACCCGATATCGATATTGTATTAACGGATATCAATATGCCCCAAATGGATGGGCTAACGTTGCTCACCAATCTCTCTGAGCAATATCCCAGCATCCGATCCATTATTATTTCTGCCTATGGCGATATGGACAATATCAGAGCGGCAATGAATCGTGGCGCGTTTGACTTCTTAACTAAACCGCTTAATCTTCAGGATTTAGAAATTACGACCAACAAAACTCTGCGACATGTGGAGCAGATGAAAGAAGGACTACAAAAAGAGCGTTTAGCACAGCAGGCTCAATGTGAATTATTAAAAAATTTACAGAAAGAAGTTGCTGAACGCCAACGAGTTCAAGAGGCGCTACGCGATAGTGAAAGAAAGCTAACTCAATTTCTAGAAGCGGTGCCGGTTGGTGTGTTCGTAATTGATGCGAGCGGTAAAACTTACTACGCGAATCAGACGGCCCAGCAGTTACTAGGTCAAGGGATTGCACCGGAAGCCACGGTGTCTCAATTACCAGAAGTTTATCAAGCCTATTTTGAGGGAACTGCTCACCTATACCCTACTACTCAACAGCCACTGATACAGGCATTGAACGGCGAAAGATCGACCGCCAATAATATAGAGATTCACCAAGGCGATAAGATTATTCCGTTGGAGGTGTGGGCTACGCCAATTTTTGATGAACAGGGTAAAGTGGTATATGCGATCGCTGCCTTTCAAGATATCACCGAACGCAAAAATACTGAAAAGTTATTAGCCGAATATAATCGTACCTTAGAAATTCAAGTCCAGCACCGCACCCAAGAACTTTCACAAGCCCTGGACTATCTCAAAGCCACCCAAGAAGAACTGATTCAATCGGAAAAAATGGCAGCCCTCGGACAATTGGTAGCTGGCGTTGCCCATGAAATCAATACCCCACTGGGAGCCATTCATTCATCTATTGGAAATATTGCAGATTTCTTCACCCACAATCTAGAACAGTTACCCCACTTCTTAGACAATCTATCCCAAGAACGTCAGCAAGATTTCTTCGCTCTTATTTCTCAGCAAAACCAACGAACGGATACCTTATCAAGCAAAGAAAAACGTCAAATTAAAAAAGATTTAAAGCATCAACTCGAAGCTCATTCCATAAATAATGCGGATAGCCTTGCCAGTATCCTGGTCAACATCGGCGTGTGGGATGATATTAACCCTCTTTTACCCTTGTTAAAAGACCCTGACAGCCCAACGATTTTAAAGACCGTCTACGAGTTGATGAGTGTCCAGAAGAGTACCCGAACCATCGCCACAGCTACAGAGCGTGCAGCCAAAGTTGTTTTTGCTCTCAAAAAATATGCCCGTTATGACTTCTTAGGCGAAAAAGTAAAGGCTAATATTACGGAGGGAATTGAAACCGTATTAACTCTCTATCACAACCAAATAAAACATAATGTAGAAGTGAGGAGAAACTATGAAGACTTGCCCCCACTGTTGTGCTATCCTGATGAACTGAATCAAGTTTGGACGAATCTTCTCCACAATTCTCTACAAGCAATGGACTATCAGGGAACCTTAGAGATTGATGTGATAAAGCAAGAGACAAATGTGCTAGTCAGCATCACTGATAGTGGTAGGGGGATTCCTCCTGGGATTATGCCAAAAATTTTTAAGCCCTTCTTTACAACTAAAGCGGCGGGAGAAGGCAGCGGATTAGGATTAGATATTGTTAAGAAGATTATTGAGAAACATCAGGGAACGATTTCGGTGAACTCTGTGCCGGGGCAAACCACATTTACCGTATCCTTACCTCTTGAGCTAAACGATAGATACGGAAACTAGCTATGCCTAAGCCAGCGATTTTATGTGTTGACGATGAAGTAGTGGTCTTAGAGAGTCTAGAGATAGAACTCCGAAAAGCCTTTGATGATGCTTACCTCTATGAATTTGCTGAAAACGCTGATGAAGCCTTGGAAATTATTGAAGAATTAGTCGAGGATGAGGTAGACCTGCTCCTGATTGTATCAGATTGGTTAATGCCCGGTATGAAGGGAGATGAATTCCTCATATCTATCCATAATCAATACCCGAGCATCATTACAATCATGTTGACAGGACAAGCTGACTTACAAGCGATCGAAAGGGCTAAAGTTTACGCCAATTTGCATACTTATTTATACAAGCCTTGGAATACGAATGACTTGCTTGAAGCTATTCAATCAGGCTTAAAAAAAATATAGAAAATTTTACGCTTACAATGAATAAACCTGTAATCTTATGTGTTGATGATGAGCAATCTATCCTGGATAGCCTGGAAATAGAGCTTCAAAAAATCTTAGGAGACGAATACCTAATTGAGACAGTCACTGGAGGGGCAGAGACTTTAACTTTATTAGAAGAATTAATAGAAGAGGAATATGAAATTCCTTTGATTATATCCGATTATCTAATGCCCTATATTAAAGGAGATGAACTCTTAAAACGTATCCATAGCATTTTACCGAAAACCCTCAAAATAATGCTGACAGGACAAGCAGATTTAGAAGCGGTAGGCAATGCTATTAAATATGCAAATTTGTATCGCTATATATCTAAACCCTGGCAGTTTGAAGACTTTAGACTAACAGTAGTAGAAGCTGTAAATAGTTATCTTCAAGATAAAAAGCTAGCTCAACAAAATGCCCAACTCCAGCACATGAATCAGGAGTTGGAACAATTAAACTCGTCCTTAGAACAAAAAGTGGCTGAACGCACGACTGAATTAGCCAAAGCCGAGGCAGAACTGCGCCAATCGGAAGAAAAATTTGCAGGAGCCTTTCGTTCTAGTCCTAGCGCTATTACGCTCATCCGGTTGAGTGATGGTTGCCATATCGAGGTCAATGATAGCTTCTGTCACTTCACGGGCTATACCCGTGAAGAAATCCTTGCTCATACCGCCCTTGAGCTGAATCTGTGGGTGAATTGGGAAGCCCGCGCCCAACTGTTCCAGGTATTGTCCGAGAAAGGTACTATTCGCAACGATGAATTTGAGTTCCGAACCAAGTCCGGCGTTGTCAAAACAGCGCTGCTATCAGCCGAATTCATTCACCTGAATGGAGAACGCTGTGTCATTGCTGTGAGTCACGATATTAGCGAGCGCAAACAGGCAGAAGCCGCGATGCAGGAAGCGAAAGAAGCCGCTGAGCGAGCCAACCTAGCCAAAAGCCAATTCCTCGCGAATATGAGCCACGAACTCCGCACTCCGCTCAATGCGATTCTCGGCTTCACTCAATTGCTCACCCGTGACTCATCCCTGACGCAAGAGCAACGCGATTTTATAGAAATTATCAATCGCAGCGGCGAACATTTACTCGCACTCATTAATGACGTTCTGCAAATGTCCAAAATTGAAGTGGGGAAGGTGACTCTAGATCAACAAGACTGTGACCTGTACCACCTGCTGGACAGTCTTGAAGCCATGTTTCAGTTACCCGCTCAAAAGAAAAGCTTACAGTTAATTTTTGACCGGGCCCCCCGTATTCCTCGATATGTGCAAACTGACGAGAGTAAGCTGCGCCAAGTCTTAATCAACCTCCTGGGAAACGCGATCAAATTTACTGCCTCAGGACGTGTAACGCTGCGCGTAGGAATGGGGAATAGGGAATGGGGAATAGGGAATCGAGAAGAAGCTCAACCTATTCCCCACTGCCCACTCCCTAATGCCTACTCCCTCATCTTTGAAGTGGAAGACACTGGCCCCGGCATTGCACCAGAAGACATGGACTTGATTTTTGAAGCGTTTACACAAACCGCAACGGGTCGGAAATCCTCCGAAGGAACTGGGTTAGGTTTGCCCATAAGTCGAAAATTCGTGCAACTGATGGGGGGGGATATCACCGTTAACAGCCGTTTTGGGAAGGGAAGTGTTTTTAAGTTTGATGTTGAGGTTAGTCTCAGTTCGCCAGCTGAAATTCCGATGCTCCAGCCCACTCGCCGAGTCATCGGCTTAGAAGCTGGACAACCAGAGTATCGCATCTTGGTGGTTGACGATGCCCAAGAGAGTCGCCTTCTGCTGGTGAAACTTCTGGAATCGTTAGGCTTCTCAGTCCAGGAAGCAGTAAATGGTCAAGAAGCCCTAGAGCGGTGGAACACATTTCAACCTCACTTGATTTGGATGGATATGCGGATGCCAGTGATGGATGGGTATGAAGCCACCGCCCAAATTAAAGCGAAGCAGAAGGAAAGAGAGAACACAGGAATAGGCGTAGAGGAGTTCCGGAATTTGAGTGAGGGGGGTAGGGAAGAACCAGAAAATCCCCAATCCAAAGTTGAAACGGTCATTATTGCCCTTACGGCTAGTGCCTTCGAGGAGGAGCGCAACCTAATTGTATCAGTCGGCTGTGATGACTTTGTGCGTAAACCCTTTCGAGAAGAAGTAATTTTTGAAAAAATGGCTCAATACCTGGGCGTGCGTTATGTCTATGAAGAGCTAGCCCCTTTAGAAAGCACAGAGCCAGTCGCTGCCAGAGGAAGTGCGCAAGGCAATCAACTGGATTCATCCTTTGTGCTACAGCCTTCCTCGTTCCAAGTCATGCCACCGGAGTGGACTGATAAGCTGTACCAGGCGGTTGACTCTGTGAATGATGAAGAGATTTTCCGGCTCATGGAGCAAATCCCTTCTGTCTACACTCCTTTAGCCGAAGCCATAGCCGATTTGATCAAAAACTTTCGTTACGATCGCCTAATCGATTTGCTTGAAGCGGCTCAAAATTAGAAACTCAAAGGCAATGGGTCACAGTTGCATACATTCCAGGGTAAGGGCACGATCGGATCGTGCCCCTCAAGAAATCTTGCAAAACAGGTGGGCTAGACGCGGCCTCATCCTGCTTGATGCGATCGCTTAGCTTTGCCAAACTACACCTTAGGCACCGACGGCAAACTGAATTTTCAGGTAATCTTCTTCCATCTTGGCTCCAGAAGGTTGCAGAGCCGCTAAGGCTTGGGGGAGTACTAAGTTACGCCGATGGTTGCCAATCCGCACATTGAGTTCATCCCCTGTTTTGCTCAGCTGTATCCGGTCTTTTGGTATACCAGGCAGGTAGAGTTCTAGGCTGTATTGGTTATTGTTCTGTACTACCCGAATCGTGCTTTCCTGATAGTAGACCTGAGTTGGGTCTTCCGAAGCATACAGCGTTTCCTTCAATCGCTCCAAAGCCTGTAAGCCACACATCTCTTCTGAGTAGAGAGGAACCTCTTTCACCGGTAGGGGATGGAAGTTTTCGTGAATTTCCTGGCGGTACTGCTGTTGATTCTCCTTCCAGCGCTGGAAGAAGGGGTCAGTAACTTGATCGGGAATAATCCGATTCGCCACAACTAAATCAGTTGCGACATTGTACAGGCTCAAGTAGGCATGGGCACGTAACGATTCTTTAATCACCATCTTTTCGGGATTGGTGACTAAACGCACCGAGGTTTGGGTGTTGTCCGTGAGTACCTTTTCCAGAGCTTCAATTTGCTCGTAGAATTCGTAGGGAGCATCCATCACCTCTTTGTCAGGCAAGGAAAAACCTGCGATCGGTTTCCACAAGGGTTCGACAAGTGGTCTTAAGGCAACCGACATTTTTTGCAGTGGCTTATAAAAGCGGCGCATATACCAGCCACTGACTTCTGGTAAGCTCAATAACCGCAAAGCCGTACCCGTAGGCGCAGAGTCAATAATCAGGACATCGTACTCATTTTCGTCATAGTGACGTTTCATGCGCACGAGACCGAAAATTTCATCCATGCCAGGAAGAATGGCCAATTCTTCTGCTTGAACGCCGTCTAATCCTCGTGCTTGCAGAACCTGAGTGATATATCGCTTAACTGCACCCCAGTTTCCTTCCAATTCCATCAGAGCGTCGAGTTCGGCTCCCCATAGATTTGGACGAACTAATCGGGGTTCATGGCTGAGTTCAAGATCAAAACTATCTGCCAAAGAGTGAGCGGGGTCGGTACTCAGGACAAGTGTTCGATAGCCGAGTTCAGCACAACGGAGTCCGGTAGCAGCAGCAACGGAAGTCTTTCCGACTCCTCCCTTGCCGGTCATAAGAATTACACGCATGGATGATTCTGCGACACAGTTGTTTGCGTCTGCCTTATATGTGTTTACATTATTTATTATCTCTTTAATTTTTTTTTTAGAACGGCAGATGTTGTTTTAGTACATCCAATCGAGAGCAGTCCCAGTAGTCAATATGGGACGTAATCAGTTCGTCAGCATTGAGCTTTAATTCACTCCAGCCGGGGATTGCAATTCGAGGACGCCAGGGTAAGGGTGTAGTCCAGCGGAGTGTCCAGCGCGTCTTAATAGTGTGTCCTGACCGCTGAATCTCATGGAGATCGAGCTTGGGTTCACCGAACCATGTGTTGATAAAACTTATCATTTTCTTGTAACGCTCTATGCCCTGGAACTGGTTCATCGGGTCTTTAAAGAAGACATCGGGCGCATAGATGTTGTAGGTTTGGTCCGCTGGGAAGCGTTGATAGTCTTCTTTGAGGATTTGGATAATGTCCATCGAATTCCAGAGGCTCTCTAATCCACTTATACAGCTACAGTAGGGTATGCTGTATCGAAATAGAAGCAATGCTGCTGCCTTGCTTTTACCAATTCTGGTTTAAAAGCCTAATATCCAGTTCGCTTTTTATGGGTTGTTAGTTGTTCTCGGTACTTGAGAAACACGGTCTAAGCCCACTGCGATAAAAAGTTTTTCCCAAGCATCTGCTAGGTTCTGGTCATTTGGGCGATCGCGTCGCAGCTTCACCAGTTCTGCCAGCATTTCATACCACAGTTTAGCTCTTGCATAGAGAATAATACGCTCTTCCGGAGTTGCTTGCTGGAGGCGACGTGCAAGAATTGGAGGAGATGCGACTCGCGTGATGCCACCTTGAGCAAACTGATCATTTGACCGATCTGGGGTTGTGGAATCACAGGTTACCCTTAACTGCCACGTATATTGTTGACCAACTGCCAGGGTGTAGGGTTTAGCCAAACTTAAGCTCATGATGCCAGGGGTGCCTACAGAGCCGTCAGCAGATTTGGTCAAAGGATAGATGGCTGAGTAAATCTTGTGACCATTAGTATCTTTCAGAGTAAACTCTATTGCTGGTGCTGCTGCTGCTCCACCCCAATCACTCATCCTAGGCATGTACGATTACCAACTCGTAAACATAC
>NZ_DATNPA010000313.1:0-3446 GCF_036703385.1 Allocoleopsis sp.
CCAGTTGAGTTTGGTCTGGCCCTCGACCGTAAAGATGTAACTCAACCTGCTGGCATTCTTGAACTACAGGTACTAGGGCTTGCAACAGGGTATCCAAATTCTTCTGCTTAATATCCAGGCGACCAATAAAACCAATCTTCCAGGGTAGACCAGGAGGAAGGGGAAGCGGTTCTGGGAAGAACAGGAGATTGTGGTAAGGAACCACATGAACCTGTCCTGTATACCCATATATTTCCTTAAACTGGTGTTCGGTACATTTTGAAACGGAAACAACGCCATCTGTCTGTGCCACCGCCTGACAAAACTTGTTCCCATAAGGAGGTACTGGCGGCAGGAATTCTGGTGCAAACATCCAACTGACTGCGATTTTGGCTTGGCGACGATGCACCAACTGAACCATTCTGAGGTAAAGCTCGGACATAGGCTGGCGCACGCAGAACACCCAATCCCCAGGTTGTAGTTGGGTTGCCAACCAAGTCAGCATGAAGCGCTGTCTGACTAACCAGCGATCGCCTGGTAATCGTCTCTGACGGTAAACCTCTATGCCCTTCTCCACCAACTCATCGACTAGCGGACATGGCTCCATCTCGGCTACCACTACCCGAAAAGGTATTCTCTCGCTATGTAAGTGCAGTGCCAGAGCGTGCAGATAGGTTTCGATGCCGCCAGCACGATAAAGTACATCAGAGTAGAGAAAAATCATAGAGAAGTTCAGGCAGTTAAATAATCAGCCAAATCAGCACTATCCGCAAAAGAACATTGTCTTCAGCTTAATGCTTGTAGTTTCTCAACCTTTTTGAAGTACGACAGTAGATACATTTTCAGAAGACACGACCAGAAGAAACGATAGTTCCAGACAGACGAAATAAAACTTACAGATATTTGAAGAAAAGACTTTAAAGGTGGTTTTATGCTGGAATTATCTCTAGCCTCATCCAGGGCTAAATGATAAACAAATCTTGTTCTTGACTTACGCCAACCCTTAGGAAGCAAGGATGGATAATTTAGAGAAAATTCATCGAATATCCGAAGCATTTCACGCTTGCAGGCAAGAGATTGACCAACTGTTTTACAGTCGGTATGCAAGCGAGCTTTTGCAATAAGAGCATCTGTAAGCTGCGCTTTAAAATTAGGAATTCGAGCAAGTCGCAAATACAAGTCATAGTCCATAGCATAATGAAGTGAAGTGTTTAGACCTTTGACTTCCCTGCAAGCCTTACTCGACAAAAAAATAGCCGCTTGTGGAGTAGTCCACTCTTCCCAAACACAAACAAGTTCAGAAAGATTTTGAAAGCACTTATGATGGATGCGTGGAGTTGAAATGCCAAAGTAGGTCAGCTTACTGCCAAAAGTCGTCGCTGAGGGATTATTTTGGTAGGCGAGTGCAACTGTTTGAATTGCATTAGGTTCGAGAAGATCATCAGAATTTAACCAATTCCAAATCGCGCCAGTACTGATGTTGAACCCTTTTTGAATAGCATCAGTCTGACCTTTATCGGGTTCGCTCACCCAATAATTGATCCAAGGCTCGTATTTTTTAATAATTTCAACGGAGTTATCTGTGCTGCCGCCATCGATAATGATGTACTCCAAATTGGGATAGCCTTGCAGCAGCACTGAGCGAATGGTTTCCTCAATGAACTGACCCTGGTTATAACTAGGAGTGACTATACTGATGCATGGCCATTCAGAACCATTCGGCATTTGCTTAGGTAAAGGCTGACTCTGCTCTGTCCAAGGCCAGCCCGATTTTTCAGGTAGCGGTGAGGGGAGGTTTTCTAGGGTTGGAGCAGTGTTAATAGCTGGCATTTTTGGTGATAATACGGCTTGATTTACTGCTTGACGTGTAGTTTGAAAGGCAGTTTGTTGAGAGCGATCGCCCAATTCTGTTCCTTCATACAGTTCCTGTTGACTGAATCAGGAAAAATATTGAAAAAAGCTAACATCTCGCTTCATTAACGCACCCTATTTCTTAACAAATAACGATATAGCTCGATGTATCAATTAGGCTAAATTTATAATAGATATGCCTCTAAAATGCTCTCCCTACGCTGTTGATTCAAGCGATCACGTAGAGTGTCATCTTCTAAGCAATGAGTAACCCTGTTGCAAAAATCTCGATTATTCTCTGGTACTTGTAATCTCTTTGATAGCTAGAGCTAAACCTCTTTGTGAGGCATCATAAAAGCGACGTTGTCTTACATTCACTCGCCAACGATGGTAGTGTTGTAATAACTTCTTTTGCCAAGTTAGTTTAGGTGTAAGCTTGCCTCTAAAGGAATCCAGCATAGTCAAAGAGTAAGTCATTCCCTCGACTAACCTCAACAAGTAATCTTCTTGAAGACGATAGGCAGGAATTAAGTGGGTTAATTTCAAAGATGTAAACTGCCCTGTACCTAACCCAATATCGCAGGCTGTAAGTGCCAAATCTGAATCTTCACAGGAGAGCAGTAGTTTACCCTTTCGACCCATACCAGCTCGTTTAGGGTGCTTGTGAAATAAATCGGCATATTTTCTAGCAACAACTTTACGAACACAGATGCCAGCTCCACAGGGAGCTGTGGAGCTGTGATTTAATAAGTTTGACCATTTGTCTTGGTCAAATTCTCGAATAGCCAACATTGACCAATAAGGTTTTGTCCAATCTGGAGGTGTTTCCTCAAAATCTGGTCTAATCTGTCCACCCCAAGCACCGATTTTGGGCCAGTCTTTACTAATTTGTAATGCTACCTCAAGATAGTCTGAATCTAAAACATTATCATCATCTACAAAAACTAAAGTTTCAGCGGCAGCTTCCTTTATGCCTCTTAGCCGAGCAGGGGTAAGACCTAATTGTTCTTCTCGAATGTGACGAGCTTGGGGATGCCAGCTCAGATCGATTTCTGATGCAAGTACTTCATCACTTGCATTATCAATTAAGCATAATTCCCATTGCTCTATTGGCAACGTCTGAGATTTCAAAGCGTGTAGTACCTTATCCAGATAATCACGCCTAGGATTATGCGTACAGATTACGACACTTAGGGAAAGTTTCATAATAATTGCGCTAAATACGATGAATGCTAATAATGCACTGGATGGTGTTTACAGCCAGTGATTATTTGATCTCAGAACTCCATTAGCTTTGGTAAAGCAGATATCACACTGACCCAGCGCACCATCATGAGGACGCCTCAAAAAGCCAGGAAAATCATACACAACATATCCTTTGTTTTTCATGAAGGCAACAACTTCATCAAAAATAGGTTGCCCTTTTATAAACTCAAATAATGACGCTTCCAAAATGAAGACTTCTACGTTACCGAATAGTCTTGTTCCACCTTTTAGTGCCTCAAGTTCAAACCCCTGGATATCCAGTTTTGCTAATTGAGGCATAGGCATCAAATCCTTTTCAAGTAAGGCATCGATAGTGACGATTTTCACACTTCGTTGTTTGTCGCTATCTC
>NZ_DATNPA010000314.1:0-6552 GCF_036703385.1 Allocoleopsis sp.
TGCAACGAAAGCGGCTGTAGTTGCATTTCAGAAGTCTAAAGGTTTAATTACAGATGGGATTGTTGGTGAAAGAACTTGGACAGAGTTGAATCTTACCTGACAGGACTAAGGATAGGGTGAGCCTTTCAACAGAACCATAAATAATTGGCACTTTCATCCTCAAAATCCAATCTATCAACAATCGACTTAAAAACATCATCCTGTTTCAGGAATTTCTGTAATTTGTGTAAGTGATATATTTTGGCTGGGGTATTCCTGGTAGCTCATTAATCTTACACTATGCCTCCCAATTCAGGTGCTGTTAAACTTTCTGTCGTTGTTCCTCTTTACAATGAGGAGCTGAATGTTGATTATCTATTTGAGCGATTAAGGTCTGTCCTGAATCGTCTCAACATGACCTATGAGATCATTTGTGTGAATGATGGTAGTCGAGACAATACGCTTGGCTGTTTGATAGAGCATCATCATCAAGACACTAGAATTAAAGTTGTCAATTTGTCTCGAAATTATGGCAAAGAGATTGCTCTGAGTGCAGGTCTAGATCATGCCAATGGCGAGGCAGTCGTACCCATTGATGCTGATTTACAAGACCCACCCGAATTAATCGAAGAACTGGTGGAAAAGTGGCATGAGGGCTATGATGTCGTCTATGCAACTCGTCGTTCCCGCCAAGGAGAGAGCTGGCTCAAGCGCTTCACCGCGAATGCTTTTTACCGAATTATTGATAGCATCAGCCGTGTAACGATTCCACGCGATACCGGAGATTTTCGTTTACTTGATCGCTGCGTTGTAGAAGCTATCAAACAACTGCCGGAGCGCAATCGCTTTATGAAAGGTTTGTTTGCCTGGGTGGGTTACAAACAAACGTCCGTTCTATTCGATCGCCCATTCCGTCATCAGGGAGAAACGAAATGGAATTATTGGCGACTTTGGAACTTGGCCTTGGATGGGATTACGTCCTTTAGCCTCCTTCCTTTAAAAGTCTGGAGCTACATGGGTCTTTTAGTTGCCATACCTTCATTCTTCTACGCAAGCTTTTTAGTCCTTCGCACTTTACTTTTTGGAGCTGACCTTCCTGGTTATGCCTCAATCATGGTGGCGGTTCTCTTCTTGGGAGGAGTACAGCTGGTTAGCTTGGGCGTTATTGGTGAATATTTAGGTCGTGTCTATGAAGAGGTCAAGGGACGCCCTCTTTACTTGGTGCGAGAAACCTATGGTTTCGACTCATCTCCAACCGTTAATCACACAGTTCACTCGTCTTAGCTTGATGGGTTTTGGGGGAAAGGGGTTAAGGTTTTAAGGAATTTACGTTTCTGTTTAACCGTCCACTTCATATTGCTAATTCAAGGCGTAGCAGTACAAGCGGCAGAGCTCTGAGTTCGGTTCATCGTGATGTACCGTACAGATGAACTATCGACTTCACACAAATCATAGTCGTAATGAGTATGATTTAGAAGAAGGGTTAAATTCTAAAGTTTAAAAAATGGCTCATCTTAATCAACGCCGCTCTCAAAACGTCAGCGGTGACTTTTACGTCGATAGCACCTGTATTGATTGTGATACTTGCCGATGGATGGTTCCGGAGGTGTTTCATGAGGCGGGGGGACAGTCTGCGGTGTATCATCAACCCATATCCGAGACGGAACGCTTGCGATCGCTCCAGGCACTATTAGCTTGTCCCACTTCTTCGATTGGTACGGTTGAAACGCCTAAAGATATCAAAGCCGCTCAGCAGAGTTTCCCTATCCTCGTAGAGGACAATGTCTACCATTGCGGCTATCACTCTGAGAGTTCCTACGCAGCTACCAGCTACTTCATTCAACACCCGGACGGTAATGTTTTAGTGGATTCACCCCGCTTTGCACCACCACTCGTCAAGCGCTTAGAGGAGATGGGTGGAGTACGTTATATGTACCTGACGCACCGGGATGATGTTGCCGATCATCAAAAGTATGCTGAGCATTTCGGGTGCAAGCGAATCCTGCATAGCGATGACATCACCAGTGGGACTCGTGACGTGGAAATTCAGCTGAGTGGTTTTGAACCTATGGAGTTAGCTCCAGACCTACTGATTATCCCAGTTCCCGGTCACAGCAAAGGGCACACTGTTCTACTGCACAACAATAAATTTCTGTTCACGGGCGACCATCTGGCTTGGGATGAAGAATTAAATCAACTCGTTGCCTTCCGAGACTTCTGCTGGTACTCCTGGTCTGAACAGCTTAAGTCCATGCGAAAACTCGCTAACTACTCATTCGAGTGGGTATTACCGGGACATGGACGCCGCTACCATACCGATGCAGAAACCATGCGCCAGCAGATGCGCCAGTGTATCGCTTGGATGGAAACCAACTGAGAATAAGCGTAAGTTCATTTGTCGTAGATAACGCACTCTAAAAAAGAACCCCCTTACTCAGTGCTGTAAATGCCGCTGGGTTTATTGGGGGCTTTTTAAAACTGGGAAGCATGACTTGTTCGTCCTTTATTAGACATGTTTCGTAATAATTTTGTTGATTTTAATTAAAGAAAAATCTAAGAATAAGGATCACCCAATTTAAAAATTTAAGTATTAAAAATTTTCATTAAATATCTTATTGAAGAATAGAGAATTTTTTGCGATTTTATTAGAATAAACCCACTGCAAAATTTCTGCGGTAGTGGAGGCTTTTATGGTAGGCTATGCAGCAAGAGGAAGGTACTTAACAGTCAATCCGGGTGACATAATTCCCCAAGAACCTCAAACGCTTGAGGAAAAAGCAAAGCAGTTGGCTGTGGATGCACCTGACATTACAGGTGACTATCTCCAAGTTCCTACTTACTTTATCGTGAAATATCCTAATGGTGAAACCAAGGCTTTACACCATGTCAGGGATGCGAAACAAATTTCTGATGCAATTCGGCAGATGCGATTTGAAGAGGAAGATTGGCCTCAAGAATCAGGGGAAGTTGAACATTGGTTGAACCTGCCTGGTTTGCTCTTCATCTTTGCTTTCTTCTTGATAACTGCCACGTTCCTGGTAGGTTTTTTCTAGTCTTGGAAAGTGTGAAGTACTACGAAAAAAGCTAGGCTCAGGACTGAGGACACTCTATGGCAGAGGCTAAAAGAGAGAACCCGAAGATCTGAGCCTTATTGTTGAGAGCGATCGCCAGCATCTAGCAATTCTCATGCTTGTGATGTACAGTCAATTTTTCTCTCTTCTTTGTGTGACATGAAATAGCACAATTAGGATGTACATCATGAGTCCGAGAAACGCTATAGTTGGCACTTTCAGCATTTTTGTCAAGTCTATATAGCTGGCTGAGTACTCATCAACTAGCAATCAACTGAGAGGGTGTCACCCGCCATAACTGATCTAAACCAGAAGCGGGTATGGTGAGATACAGAACCTCACCTGCGCTGAGGTAAGTCTCTAACAAATCCCAGCCATGAATGGTTCGGCGGTTGGTTTCGATATACAAGGGTACGAAGTCAGCATCGATCGCAACCTCTCTAACACGGCGTCCACAAAAGGGATGTTCGGGAGTAATCAAGGTGCCTAAAGCAACCCAAAGGGTATCACCTGTCATCCCATTGCCCAAAATTCGCCCTCCCAAAGCGGCAGCGGCAAAGGAAGGAGTGGCTAATTCGGCTGGACACAGCACGGATTGAAATTCAAAAACCTGCGACACCATCTGCGAAAAGTGTGGGTCTTGATTGCGCACCACCACTGGCAATTTTGGGGCACTACTTTTGGCAGAGAGGGCGATTTGTAAGTTGGCGGTATCGTCGCTGGTGACAGCTAAGAGCGCTTCAGCTCGCTGGACGTTAGCCGCTGTGAGTGTGGCTGATAAACTGGCTTCTCCGTGAATGACTGGGATTCCCTGAGAACGGACAATGGTGAGGAAACGGTTATTCAGGTCATGCTCGATGACAACAACCTCATGTCCGTGAGAATGCAGTTGGTTGACAATCTGAACACCAACACCGCCCAGTCCACAGATAATGTAGTGATTTCGTGCTGGCACCCTGGCAGCATCCCAAAACTGTTTGAATCGGCTTCCTAAGACAAAATCGTTGATCAGAGCGTAGCAAATCCCAATCACTCCGGCTCCTACCAGCATCATCACTACAGTAAAAAGCTTAATGCTGTCGGGAGCCTTTTCTACGACCTGTTCTTGACCACCTGCGCCGGTAATCAAACCGACGGAGAAATACAGAGCATCGACAACCGATATATGTCCGTCAAAACAAACATAGGTGAGTGTCGCCAGGAAAATCATCACAAAAAGAGTGAGCGTCACCACCAAGATGGGTTGAGCGTGATTGTGAAACTGTCGCAGGTTGGTAAGAACTTTGAGGAGTTTTCGCAGCCAGGATTTGCGACGGCTGCGTACATTGGGTTGAGTACCGATAATTAAGCGATCGCCAACTTGCAACTTCCTTCCCTCTATCACAGCTGATACCAGTGCCACTCGACCTTTTACGGGGAGGTAGTAAATTAGCATCCGCGATCGGTCATCCCACAGATCGCTCAAACAGCGCCCAATCCAGGGGTGGTTTTGATGGATCACTTCTTCATAAATAGGCCAGGTTTGATGAAACAGCCGCAGTTGCCCGATCGCTTTATTTCCCAGTGCGGCAAAGGCAAATACGGGTGCCGCCAAGGCAGACACACTCAGACTAACATGGTCAGGAAGAGTCTGATCGAGGCGATCGCCCAAGCCGCTATTAAACAACCGATTAATGATGCGAATTCGGGGATTGAGAATTCTTGCCTGGGTCAGGATTGCCAGATTCAACGCATCGTCGTTACTCGCCAGAACCAAGGTTTTGGCAGTCTGAATCCCAGCACGTTGTAGGGTAGAGGCTGAGCGTAAATCTCCGATCACGATATCCTCTTCTTCTCCCAGAAGAGGTTTGTGATGTATGCCAACCACAGCTGCTCCCTGCTGCCTAAGTAGGGCAAAAATTTTATATCCAGTGCGACCCAAGCCACAAACAATGATGCGGGGTTTCATGAATCAGCTTTGTTGGCAGACGGACTGCTGCCTTGTGTAGGTTAAACCCCTATTTTTATATAGGTTCGCTCTTGAGTACTGTAGCTGAAAACACCACGGCTATAAGAACAAGGGAGAGGGAGGACAGGAGTGAGGTGGAAGATGAGGCAGAGGCTCCTAATTGCGGATTGGAGTAGCCACTCTAGCCTCAAAGAGATTCTCTCGACACAAACCCAGGCACGAGGTGAGATAGAAAGAAAGCTCTACAATCTATGAGCAAGCTTTCTTTTGAGTTGGATAAACACAGTTGAGCACCCGTGATGGCACACGAGCCTTTGTGGCATTCCCCATCGACAAATTTGATGTTATCGAAAGATGTTGTCCACGTCTGGCGTACTAACCTTGATTTACCAGAATCACAGATTCAGGCGTTCGCACAAACCCTCTCTCCAGACGAGCACAACAGAGCCGATCGCTTTTACTTTGAGAAGGATAGGAGGCACTTTATTGCTGGTCGTGGGATTTTACGAACAATCCTAGGTCGTTATTTAAACTTAGAGCCAGCTCAGCTTCAGTTTTCTTATAGTTCTCGTGGCAAACCAGCACTTGCCAATACTGACATCGGAGAGATTGTTGCGTTTAACTTGTCTCACTCCAACGGATTGGCTTTATATGCAATTGCCCAAGGGGCACCGGCGAAGCCGATCGCACATGCTCCCTATGTGGGCATCGATCTCGAATACATGCGCCCCATGCCCAAAGTCGAGGAACTAGCGAAACGCTTCTTCTGTCCTCGTGAATTTGCTGTAATCAGTTCCCTACCTGAGGAGCAGAAGCAAGAAGTATTTTTCCAAGCTTGGACTTGCAAAGAAGCTTACCTGAAAGCGATCGGTGATGGATTACCTGGACTGGATGGGGTTGAGGTTTCCTTAACTCCGGGAGAACCCGCCACATTACTGAGTATCCAAGGAGACCAAGAGGCAGCTTCTCATTGGTCTGTGTATCAACTGACACCATCACCCGGTTATATGGCTGCTTTGGCAGTAGAAGGACAGGGTTGGAATATAGAGTATCTGAACTTTGAGTAGCATCAATCAGATGCGGTACATTCTAACCTCTCTCCAAACCTCTCTCCTCGTAGGAGAGAGGCTTTGATTCTTCTGATGTACTTTATGCAACTGAGGGCTGCTATATTGCCAACTTAGCAAACTGCTTCACAACCTTTAGGGTAGGGTATAGCTCATTATTTAGCTGAAATTAAAGAAGCGATCGCTCACAAAAAAATGAGGGTTTAAGATTGAAGATACAAAGATTTATTAGGAGTGTGAGCGATGGTACAATCTGACCCTAAGCTGTGCCTACCAACCAGCGATGAACTGCCTTGTTCAGACGATACACCTGTGGATAACGAGAATCAAAATTTTATTCCGAACTTACTATTATTTCTACTCAAATTTATCTGGGGAAATCGCTCGGATTGGTTTTTTGGTGTAGATATGGGAATTTATCACACAACAGGCGTAAGTCCGTTGGTGCCTGTTGTCCCCGATGGATTTTTGAGTTTAGGGGTTGAGC
>NZ_DATNPA010000315.1:0-16775 GCF_036703385.1 Allocoleopsis sp.
TCCGCAGGTAAAGCCGTATCTGTGAGGGGACTCCAAGGCACTAACTCAGCACCCAGTTCTTGCAAGATATCCAGGTTGTCCTGATAGTAGAAACTAAAAGCGCGATCGCGTGCTATTGCCAGCCTAACCGGAAAACCCCCTAAATTTCCCAAGGAGATCCCCCTCTCAATAAGGCTACGGTTTATACACAAGTCTTTCTTGCCCCCTAAATCCCCCAATTCTGGGGGACTTTGAAGCTCCGGCTCCCCCCAAAGTTGGGGGGCTGGGGGGGCTAGATCTGATGGGGGAGTTGGAAAATACAGTTTAGAGTGTGTTGCCAAACCCGGAGAACCCCCTAAATCCCCCTTATTAAGGGGGACTTTGAATCCAGTTCCCCCCTTTACAAGGGGGGTTAGGGGGGTAAGCAACGGAAATAACCTTTCCCAGTCAAAACAACTTTCTGCCAAGTGGGCGAGTCTATCGATCAAATCATCCAACTGAACCATCTCAGCCGTAGGGATTAAACCCAGATGCCGAGCAGGAATCGTAATATTATCCTGACGCCGCAATACTCCTAGTACGGGAATTTGCAAGGGTTCCAAGGCATCTTTGAGAAGTTCCAAATGGCGATCGCTCCCCACTCGATTCAACACCACACCCGCTAGCTGTATCCTAGGGTCAAACGAACGGTAGCCATGTGCGATCGCAGCCACCGATCGCGACAACCGACTGCAATCCAAAACCAATAGCACAGGCAGTTCCAACAACCGCGCCACATGGGCCGTACTGGCCCAATCATGCCGCCCAGTCGCCCCATCAAACAAGCCCATCACTCCTTCAACAAGAGCATAATCCATCCCTTGGACATGACGGGTAAAACAATCCTGGACGTAATTTTCCGAAGTCAGCACCGGATCTAAATTCCGGCAGGGACGCCCCGTAACCTGCTGATGGAACATCGGATCGATGTAATCAGGGCCAACTTTGAACGATTGAACGCGTTGCTTGTGCCGTGACAACAACGACAATAGGGCGAGCGTAACGGTTGTCTTGCCCACCCCACTGCGTTCACCAGCGATGACTAAAGCCATGATATTTGGGAATTGGGAATTAGATTTGTGATTAACTATCACCCATTACCCATTACCTATTACCCCTTTGCCAACTTTAAAATCTCAGCCGTAACTGCCAGACTTTCTTCATAAAGCACCTCACGACCCCAGCGTTGCAGTTGCTGACTCAGCAAGTGTTCTGTTTTTTGGTCAAACATTGGTGTTACCTGCTGAATGCGGCAAGCCTGAGCACCACCGCCCGCTTCCATCCGCATACAACCCGTCGTTTCTGAACACAACACCGTACAGCAATCTGCCTCGTTGTTGGTCGAACCCAAGCGCAGACTGATCATGTCACCGGCAATTTCTCCCACATCCGCCACGGGAACTCCTGCCAACTCGGCTTCAACCGTGCGATGTTCAGAAGTGAGGAATCGAACGCGACTGATATCATAATCACCACCCTCTGTCTGATAAGAGACGGGACGCCACTTTAACCGAGAAGCTAACCAACCCAGGAACATCACTGCCTGAGATTGATTGCCTTTCTCGTAATCGATCGTTACCTGGTCAACCTCTTTAAGAGCCGCACGCCGTTCTGGTGGGTCAAACGCTTCAGCCGTCAACTCTTGCCATGCTGCTAGCCGCCGCCAGTTGAGGTCGGCGATCCCAATTCCGTGCTCGATCAGGTTTTGTATCTGCAATAGCTCTGTCTCTGCCTCATTGAAGGAACTAGAGTCAATGATGACGCTATTGCTAAGAGCGGCCAGTCGTTTGAACAGACCATATTCAGGGTCAGGTGTCCCCTTCCACCAGAGAAACTTGGGAAGCTCCCCAATCATTAGTTCTGATATCATGCCTGCGTTACGTTCCAAGGCAGTAGCCGTGCCTCGCAGGGTGACGTATTCGCAGCAGACGAGTGTGCTCTGAGAGTGCTTCTGAACTGGACAAGAGGCAGAAACCTGAGCCGTAAGGCCTTCATCTTCACCTGCGATCGGACAAAGGGCAATAATCCGACATGGGTTGGAAGCTGCGATCGCATCCGCAAGCCCCGATCCTTCTAAATCTGGGGAATACTGTAACCGCTCCGCTTGTTCTGTACTGTTTGCCATCCCATTTTTGAGTCGTTCAGTATATTCCTCGCGCAGTTTCGCCTTAATAATGTCGTCTGCTTTACCAGTCCTTGGCAGCCCATAGGCTTTCTGTGCCGCCTTCAGGGCAGACACCATGCGGGGACCGACAATACCGTCGATCGGACCCGTGTAATATCCCAATGCAGCTAACAGCTGTTGAGTTTCTCCTGGTTCATAGACAATCAGGCTGAACGTTGATGCTCTGATGGCAGAGGGAAAATCGCCGTATTCACCAGCACTTCCATAGCTTTGCCAGATTTGAAGCAGTTCCGCCTCTATATCAGCGATTGAAACATCTTTGGGCTGTTGTAGAGAGACTATCGGAGGAGATTGTGTAGCCATATCAATTACTCGTTAGTTAATTTTGGGTTGTTAGCTGTTGCTTATTATTTGTTGGTTGTTAGTGATTAGTTGTTAGCTATTTAACGGCTTCTTATAACTCAACAATAAACCACTAACAACTTCTAGGAGCGTGTCAGCTTGTACGCCCTACAGTCTGCGCCAGCGACGACCATCGCGATTAATCAAGTGTTCCGCCTCGGTTGGTTCCCAGGTTCCCGCTTCATACTGGGGAATAGACGCTGGATCTGTCGGTGCCTCCCAAGCCGAAAGTGCTGGTGTGACAACCCGCCACGCTTCTTCCACTTCATCAGCACGGGTGAACAGAGTTTGATCCCCCCGCATACAATCGAGTAACAGGCGATCATAAGCATCGGATGTCGATATCCCAAACGACGAGCCGTAGCTAAAGTCCATATCTACCGTGCGTGTCCGCAGGCTGGGTCCTGGCATTTTCCCTTCAAAACGCAGCGAAATTCCCTCATTGGGATGAATGCGCAGTGTCAGCACGTTAGGGTTTGCCTGCTGTGCGGCCGATTGAAAAATCAGCAAAGGAACCTCACGAAACTGAATCGCGATTTCGCTCACTTTCTTGGGTAGCCGTTTGCCCGTTCGCAGATAGAAAGGAACACCTTGCCAGCGCCAGTTATCGATGAGTAGCTTCATGGCTACGTAGGTTGGTGTTGTCGAGTTGGGGTTAACTCCGGGTTCCTCCCGGTAACCCGGAACCGGCTTGCCTTTCATCCAACCGGCAGAATACTGACCCCGCACCGCTGAATTCTCTAAATTATTGATATCTGCCAGGTGGGTGGCCTGAAGCACCTTCATTTTCTCTGTCCGGATGCTATCAGCGTCCAGCGAATTGGGCGGCTCCATCGCCGTCAGGCAAAACACTTGCAATAGGTGATTTTGCACCATGTCCCGCAGTGCCCCAGAGCTTTCATAGTAACCTGCTCTGTCTTCGACGCCCACCGTTTCTGCCACTGTAATCTGGACGTGGTCAACAAACTGCCGATTCCATAGTGGCTCAAAGATAGCATTGGCAAAACGGAATACCAACAAATTCTGAACAGTTTCTTTGCCCAGATAGTGGTCGATGCGGTAAACTTGCTGTTCTTTACAGACTTGTTGCACCACTCGGTTGAGCTTCTGAGCCGAACTCAAATCTGTACCGAATGGTTTTTCAATCACTAGGCGGTTTTTCACAGAGTCAGCCAGCATTCCCGCACTTCCCAGTTGTCGGATGGCTTCTGGGAAAAACTTGGGGGAAACCGATAGGTAGAATACCCGGTTACCTCGCGTTCCCCGCTTCCCATCTAGTTCCCCTAAGAAGGCTTTGAGTTTCTGATAGCTTTCTGGCTTATCAATGTCACCAGGGCAATAGTACAAACCTTGGGCAAACTCTTCCCACATTTCCTCGGAGCCAATGCCGTCAGAAAACTGCTCTATGCCCTCCCGCATCTGCTCTCGGAAGTAGTCGTGGCTCCATTCGCGACGTGCGACACCGACGATGGTCGTTTCGGGGGGCAGACGGCGATCGCGTTTCATCTGGTAAATGGCTGGCACTAACTTACGTTGGGTGAGGTCTCCAGACGCTCCAAAAATTACCAGAATCGCTGGTTCCGCCGTCCGTTCTTGTTGCAAGCCAACGCGCAGGGGATTTTCTAGCAGAGTCACCATAGTTGTTTCAAGATGAAAAATAGAGGTTAGGATGAATAGAACTTACGCACCCTGGACAAAATAATTGCAGGTATTTTAGCGCCTGTAGCCGTCACGTTTGCTTCCCCAGCGCTCAATCCGGGGGGGAGTGGGAGATCACTCACCTAAGTCGAATGGCACTGACTTAAGAATTTCTTAGCTCACCAATGAACCCTTGTGCAGGGGGTCTCTAGGTAGGCACGTGCGCTAACGCGCCCCGCTTCGCTATCGTCCCCCAGTGGGGGTTTGGGGGGTCTCCCCCCAATCTTGGTTTTCTCAAAGAACGACTACTTTTTGCTTAAGTCAGTGACATTCCACCTAAGTCCTGAGGCAGTCCCCAGGAAAAATCCGAGAGACTCTTCCTTGTGCCGTTTGTTGAATCAAGGATTCAGTTTCCTCAAGCGCTACTTTGCTCCTCTAGAGGCACCATATTATCGTGCCTCTACGCAAGATGGGGAAGTTGGGTAGTAAGACGTTGAGTTACACCGTCGCCAACTTCTGGACTTTATCCTCTAGAGATGACATTAAGGACTCAAAGGGCTTGACAAATTTGTCAATTCCATCTGAAAGAAGTTCCTCCATCACCTCGTCAATATTGATATCGATATCGGGGTCTTTGAGGCTTTCCATTAAGTGGTGGGCTTGGTCAACATCCGCCTCAACGCGATTGGCTGGAGAACAGTGGTCAGCACAGGCTTCAATCGTGTTGGGTGGTAAGGTATTGACGGTATCAGGGCCGATCAGCTCATCGACATACATCACATCGCTGTAGTTCGGGTTCTTGGTGCTGGTGCTCGCCCATAGCAGCCGCTGGACTTTTGCTCCTTTCTCTGCTAAAGCTTTCCAGCGATCGCTCTGGATAATTTCTTTGTATTTCTCGTAAGCAATTTTGGCATTGGCGATCGCAACTTTACCTTTAACAGCTTCCAGCTTGGCCTTCTTCTCAATCCGATCCATGCCTTCCGCAAGTTTTGCATCAATGCGTGCATCAATATTGATATCAATCCGGCTGAGGAAGAAACTCGCCACAGATGCAATATTGCTGATGTCCTTGCCCTCGGCAACCCGCTTTTCCAAGCCCCGGATGTAAGACCAAGCCGTCTCAACATAGCTGTCTACCGAGAACAGCAAAGTAACATTAACATTGATTCCTTCGCTGATCACTTGCTCAACCGCTGGCAAGCCCATCTTCGTCCCAGGAATCTTGATCATCACGTTTTCCCGACCAATCTGCTCATAATAGCGTCGGGCTTGCTCGATGGTACTTTGCGTATCATCGGCAATGTTCGGCGGAACTTCAATACTCACGTAACCATCCAGTTTATTGGACGACTCATAGACCGGTTTGAAGATATCGCAGGCATTCCGGATGTCATCAAACACGAGAGATTCATAAATTTCCAACACCGATTTCTTGGCACGAATACCCGCTTCGATGTCAGCATCGTAGATCGCATTCCCCACGATCGCTTTTTCAAAGATGGCTGGGTTGGAGGTAATTCCGACAATCCCTCGCTCCTCAATCAACTGATTGAGTTCACCGGACTGGATAATCGAGCGGCTCAGATTATCCATCCAGATGCTCTGACCGTAGTTTTGTTCAATTTGGAAAATGGGATTGTTGGCTGTTGCAGTCATTTTTCAACTCCTACTGGTTGTAATGTACTCTGCTTATTGAAGGTTAGAGGCTTAATGCTCATCGGTCATTAAGCTTTAGTCATAGACTCTTGACAAAAGACTCATGATTAACCCGGTCTAGAAGCGATCGTGGCTTCTTCTGAGTCCCGCGCCCTCTCTTGAATAAAAGACTCTACAAGGGCTACATCTTCTTTGCTCCCGATAATTAACGGGGTTCTTTGATGCAATGCCTTGGGCACCACATCCATGAGATTTTGGGTTCCTGTACTGGCTTTGCCACCCGCTTGCTCCATCAAAAAAGCAAGGGGAGCCGTTTCATAAAGTAGACGCAACTTTCCTTCCGGCTTCTTCAACGTACCGGGATAGAGAAAGACACCACCCTGACTCAAAATCCGATGAAAATCTCCTACCAACGCCCCACTGTAGCGGGCGGTATACCCTTCATGACGATGCACGTAGCGAATGTAATCCCGAATGGACTCGTCCCACTGCCAGAAGTTGCCTTCATTTACGCTATAAATTGGCCCGTGTTCTGGCACCTGCATGTTTTCCTTGGAAAGGATAAACTCACCCAAACTGGGGTCAAGAGTGAAAGAATGGACACCCGTACCGATGGAGTACACCAGCATCGTACTCGGCCCATAAAGAATATAACCAGCGGCGATTTGTTTGCGCCCATTTTGCAGCAAATCGCTAGCTTCACCGTCTGAGTCGTCTCCTTCTTGCCTACGAATCGAAAAAATCGAACCGATATTCAAGTTGATGTCTATATTTGAGGAGCCATCAATTGGGTCATACAGCAAGGTATAACGTCCGATGGGGCAGTTTTCTGGGATATAGTAAGGTTTTTCCATTTCCTCAGAGGCTAAGCGACAGACGAGACCGCTTTGCTTAAACACCGAAATAAATACGTCGTTGGCATAGAGATCCATCTTTTTGACGGACTCTCCCTGCACATTAACGGTACCTGTAACGCCTAGCACTCCCTCAACTAAACCAGCGCGGCTCAGGCGTCGAGAAATCAGCTTGGCTGCCAAGGCAATGCGAGTCATGAGCGCACTGAGGTCTTGCGCCTCTGCTGAGAAACTATGAAGCTGCTGTAAAACATGACGCGTTAGCGTTGTACAATCACGATCCAGAGTCCGTTCCTGAGCTACAGGCTGATCTACATCTGCCATAATTTCATCCCTCCTTATGGATAACGCATTCTGAGTAGAGGTCAGTTGCTCACAAAACTGCCTCAAGCCAGCCAAATGCTTTACCCCCTTTAATTTCTATCTTAGGGAGGCATTTGAGCGGCGGCTTCTAACTTTAGAAGAACTAAAGAAACTTTAGATGAACGACAACGACAGGAAGACGCAGGAAATCTTCCTACTGACAGATAAATTAGAGAAAGATGCAGGAAATCTTCACACTACCTTTCTTGTCTTTGAGGATGCCTAGGGTCAAACTTAGCGTAGAAAGCGCATGATACAAGCTGAATAAAGGCTTTATGGGAGAACGTAAACGCATTGGAATTCTCACCAGTGGTGGAGATTGTGCTGGCTTGAATGCAGTAATTCGAGCGGTGACGCATCGGGCTGTGGGCACTTACGACTGGGAGGTAATGGGCATCTATCGAGCGACTCAGGGGTTAATGAGCCGTCCTCCGCAAGCTGTCTCGCTTGATCTTGAAAAGGTTGGTGACATTTTAACCAAAGGGGGTACTGTTCTCGGCACGACGAATAAGGGGAACCCATTTGCTTTGCCGATGCCGGATGGAACGGTACGTGATGGCTCCCAAGACATCATTGAAGGTTACCATCTGCTGGGACTCGATGCCCTGATTGGCATTGGGGGAGATGGGAGTTTAGCCATTCTCCGCAAAGTTGCCCTGCAAGGCAATCTGAACTTTGTGGCAATTCCTAAAACGATTGACAACGATGTCGGCATCACAGAACGTGCGATCGGATTTGATACGGCAGTGAATATTGCAACCGAAGCCCTGGATCGGCTACATTTTACAGCCGCCAGCCACGACCGGGTGATGATTGTGGAAGTGATGGGTCGAGATGCCGGTCACATTGCCATTTCTGCCGGGATCGCAGGAGGAGCAGATGTCATTCTGATTCCGGAAATTCCCTATACTCTCGACAACGTCTGCCGCAAGATCAAAGAGCGACAGGAGCAAGGGCACAATTTCTCGGTGGTTGTTGTTTCAGAAGCGGTTTGTACAGAAACCGGTGAAACGGTAACCTGGAGCGATCGCTTCGGCGAATGTCGCTTAGGTGGGATCGGTCAATACTTAGCCGATCGCATTTCTACTTGTACGGGTGCAGAGACGCGCGTCACCGTTTTGGGACATACTCAGCGGGGTGGTATTCCTTCCCCCCTTGACCGATTAATTGCCTCTGCCTTTGGTGTGGCAGCGGTTGATTTAATTGCCAATGAAAAATATGACCATATGGTCACTTGGCAACAGCGTCAGGTTGTGGATGTGCCTATTAGTGAGGCGCTCGGTCACTATCAAGCTGTAGATCCCAATGGGACTCTAGTCCATACAGCTAAAGGCTTAGGGATTTGCCTAGGCGATTAGGCTGGCTTGTTCAGGGCTAGCGAATTGGAACGAGTTAGGATTGTCAATCACGACCCTAACTCGTCTACCTAGACAATGGGAGAATGATTAGGCTCGATTTTGCCAAACCAGGGCTTAAGCTACTCGTCACCTCAATTGATTCTGGTTGAGAACTACAGCCCCTAAGCAAGGGTTGGTCTAGAACCGATTGTCATTACTGCGTCTTGCTCCGCCACCACTGCGATTATCTTCTTTGGGTCTTGCTTTATTGACTCTTAATTGACGTCCCATCCACTCGGCACCATCCAATTCGGAGATGGCGGAATCTTCTTGGGTTTCTTCTGTCATTTCAACAAAGGCAAAGCCACGCATCCGACCCGTTTCACGGTCTGTAGGTAACACCACTCGCTTGACGGTGCCGTAATCGGCAAATACTGTTCTCAAGTCTTCTTCAGTGGCTTGGTAAGACAGGTTTCCGACGTAAATGGTCATGTCGATCAATAAAGCTGAACTACGAACTTAAGTTCAGAGTCACAGACTTGATTGTGGCAGGAGATTAAGTTGCTCAAAATCTTGCCTGAGTTGACCGATGGTAAATTTTTAAGAACTCGCAACCCTCAAAGCGATCGCATGGAATGAGTTCGGTGCGCTTAGCGCACTTGCAAGACCTCAAAAATCAAACCAAAGGTAGAACTGAACTTTTACTTTCGTCTTATGATAGCCTACTAAATTGCTTCTTCGTGGTTATCTATCTCACATTTGGCGTCACAAACTGAATTGGGGTCTACTGTGATTCAGCAGACCCCAACATTTAAGGCTTATTCAATAAAAAGTGGTCTTATTCAATCGATATAGATTGAGGACCGCTAGTTTTACCGTTTTCACTGCCACTTGTAGCAGATGTGTAGGTAGTAGAACCCGTTTGCTGATCCAGCCAACTTTTTACTGGGTCATCAGCCAGGTTGAGTCGAAACACTCCTGAAAAAAAACCTCCCAAGAAAGCAACAGGCTGCTGAGTCAGTTCTTTAACAATGGGTGACAGTTCATCAAGAAACATCTGGGTATCTCCTTGTGCTACCGGGCATTGATCATGAGTGATTCCTCTCGAATCGTAGCGTGTCTGTCAACGAGCAATCCCATTGAGGGGTGATTACCCTTTTGTTTCGGGAAACAGACACTTATCTGAGTCACAACCGGCTGGACCAGCTTCCCCTAATTCGCCTAGATCGTAACGACTCAGCGCAACATGGAAATCATTGATTTGGCGTCGCTTCGTTACGTCCTCCATTAATTGCTCGTACTGCTGACGGTCTATCGGTTCAAACGGCAAGCGCGGGAAGGTTTGAAGATCGTCAAAGCGTGCTAACAGAGCGGCTGAGATATAGCCCTTGTCATCTCGGATGGCTTCGTAAATCCGAGTTCCTAACCCTTCGATTTCTGAGTCGCGCAGCTCGATTGTTGCGCTGGTATTGTGTCGGGTATAGAATTTTTGGACTTGCATGTAAAAGTCAAGTTGAGCGATCGCATTAAATTGACTGATGTCGATTTCATCAGCCCCCGGCAAGTCAGCCCAAGCTACGGCAACCGGAATTTCCACCAGCCATTCCGAGCAACGGGGATCGAAGGGGTCATTCAAGAGGTTACCATTTTCATCCTTGTCCGATTGAGAGGGGATGACATTGTATCCGTAGTCAATACAAGCCAAAGCGACAGGGTCATTTTTGCGGAAGGTAATACGCCGGATAAAGCGTTGTGCTTTTGGTGGATGCCAACCGGGTGAGGCACCAGTCATGAGAGACTTCGTTCCAGAAGGTTGGACAGTGGTGCAGCGGTTGGGGCGTTTTAGATTGTTGCGATCGCAGTAATCCCAAACAACGCGATGTACAATCTCACTCCAACTAGTTAGATACTCCTGTTCCTGCCGTTTAAACTCCAGTCCTTTTGCCGTTTCTGGACGCCCTTCTACCCACCAGCGCAACCAATCGACTCCAAAGGCTGCGACAAAGAAATCGAACAAACCTGTGAAGGAGACACCCACAATGGGGTCTAACTCCCGTGATTTACGGTAGCGATCTTCAACAAATTCATGGTTTAGCAACGTCGCGACAGACAGCGCACCCGCTGTAAACGCTTCTTCTTGTTCTTGGTAATTGTGTGGGTCAATCTGATTAAGGTGAATCTCACTTAAATTGCAGTGAAAGTTTGAACCAATAATTTCCAGTTTTGTTATCCTAAAGGCTTTTTATCCTTTAGTTCTACAGGTTCTGTTTTTCCTGTAGCTCGGCGTACATATTCACTTACTGTTGTAAGTGCCCCACACTCTTGCCAGGATTATATTCTTCTATTTGAGAAGGTTCACCTGGTACGCTCTACGGTGGTAAAGGCTTTTTAGTTCCCTTACTTACCTCGGTATTAACATCTCAGCTTCTACCGATTTTGCAGGGTTTTTTACGTGAGGCAAGCATTATTTACCACACGGATTAAGTGCATAGCGACTTAATCGATGTTCGATTTCATCAGACGAGAGCTGAGAAGAACACTCTTGTAACCACTGTTTGCCATTTCCTTGCTCGTAAGCTTTCAGGAAATTAGCTTTTTGTTCCAGATTGACTAGTAAGTCACAATTAGCTCTAGCAACAGCCTCACCAGCCCATTGAATCGCTCCCTCACCCGAATAATACTGTTTACGAACAGCTTCAAGGCACTCCTCTAATGTGGGTTTGTGATGAAATACACGAGAGTGGTTTGCCATCCTCAGAGCATCCCGTTCTGGATCGATGCGCCAGTTACCATTGTCATCTTGCTGCCAGAGGTTATCTTTAGCAGTCGTGAATAACGGATCTTTGCTATCTCCCTGCCTCATCCCAGCACTGTTATGGACTAGCAACCCGTCAGCGATGAATTCATGATCGCCCTCAACCTCAATATCAAATGTTTCAGCTTGACCTGCGGGAGCGACAAACTGAACCTCCATTGGCAACCAGTGATGATTCACTAGGTTTTCCGCGAGCAGGGTATCGAAATTAGCATCTCTAAACTTTCCGGCTCTCCCTTTTGGATCAGCCCACAGAACATTCGCTCTGCATATTGTTTCAGGCTTCCATCCGGCGACTGCTAATTCTTGCACAAACTGGTAGGGTAAACTTAAGCCATTTTTCTTGGCTAATTTAAGAGTAAAATCATTGCGAACCGCAAACTCATTAATCAGAGCTACAGCCACGATTTGAGATTGCCAGCCTCGAATATGAAGGCAGTGGCAACCTTCATAGATTTTGTCTCTTCCTTTCAGAGTCTTGGGCTTTCGCTCATATAAAGTTGTAGCAATCCCTAGAGAAAGAGCAAGTTTCTGAACTTCCCTTAAAAATTGCAACTTATTAGAGTTCACCAAAACATTTCGAGATGGAGTGCCATCCGCATCACTCAACCCAGCTAGAAAAGCTCCCCGGATTTCTGGAGTCCCTTTCCAAATAATTTCGGGAATAACAGGGACACCCCAAGGCTGTTTGTATTGCAGCATTTCTTCTGCAAAATCTTTCCGGTAGACCTTGATGAACCCACAATTGTTGTTGAATGCAACGGTTGGTATATAACCCAGTCCTCGCAGAATGCGGAGGCACTTTTGGCCTAGTTTTCCTTCTAGACGCTTTTTAGAAAAAGCGAAAACGACCTCACCACCACCACCGCTACGACGCTTTGCGGATTCAACATCAGCGTAGCCATCCCCAATGTAAAAACCTAACAGCCAAGCATAGTCAGTGCTGGCACAATCAGCACCTTTGTTATGGGGAACTGAAATCAGGCGATCGCCGGGTTGTAACTCACCTGCATACTTCCAAGTGTAAGAGCGAAGGCCATTATAGACCGCGACACGATGGTTAGCCGTACAGCGAATTGAGGTAGTAGGAGTGCGAATTTCTACAACATCCTGTGTACCCTGGATGAACTTATTCACCACTCGACGGTACTCACCAGAGGAGGTTAAAACGCGATCGCCGACTTGAATATCTTGAATGGGCTTCATCCCATCAAGCGCTGAAACCCTTGCCCCGTAAGCGATACAGCGTCGAATATTGCCCGCCACGATCGTGACAGCGGCTTCATCAATGAGTAAACAGCATTCAATTGAAGTTAATTGCCGTCCTACAGCTTTATTTAAAATTGCCGCACAACGCTGATAAAGTTCCGGTAACTTAACAGGATTAGCAACGCCGCCAAAGCCTTTTAAAGATTCTCCTGCCGGACGAACATCACTTAAGTCAATAACAACTTCTACTGGTGCGGAAAATCGCTCATCACTGGATAATTCCAGCAGGGTTTGATAAGACTTCACCCAACCTTGGCGAGAGTCTCCTACATTAATGTAGACTTGATTTCCCTCAATCTTTACTTCTGTGTATTCGCGACGTTGTGTAAGTGGGGTAGAGCCAATTTCTCCTTGTACGCTGACTGTCAGCGGGTTCCGAATCGCAGGGAGTTGGTTGATGTACTTGGGTTCGAGGACAGCACCTGTGCCGCAGCCCATCATGGCGAGATCCATCATCAGACCAAAGGCAAGCCAGTCTACTGCATTGGTGCTGGTGCAATTGTAGGCTCCTGAAAAGTTCTCTGGCTTTTCAATCCAGTCTGTGCCACCAACCCACATCCAGCGTCCTGAGGGGAGACTCTTGAGCTGGCTCATCATCCGGTGTAAGAGGGTGGCTTCATGATCTGTCAGCTTGCCAAGTTTAGTCAACCCCTTGGTGGTGCGATCGCAAACTTGCTCCCAAGTCTCGCGACCCTCTTGTGTTCTACGACTGTAAGTTCTAAAAAATACAGGGTTGGCAGCTGGTGCAGTTTTCGGAAAATCGCGCTTTTGGCGTTCTCGCTCAAGCTCTCGAACCATAGTTCAAATGTGTTGTCGGTTTAGACTAAACCTTGACTATAGGTGATGTTAGATGTATGGGTCAAAGGTTGAAAAACTTAAGTATTTGCGCTATGTATAGGGCGTCAACCCTATAAAACGATGTCTTTAGCTCCCTGGCGAGCGCTCCTAGCCCGTGCGCTCCACAAAAATCGCAGCCTACCTTATGCTCGTTACTTTCAGCTGGCAACCGTTCGTCCCGATGGGCATCCGGCGAACCGCACCGTTGTCTTTCGGGGATTTTTAGACGATACCAATCAACTGAAAATAATTACCGATTCTCGTAGCCAGAAAGCAGAGCAAATAAACTATCAGTCTTGGGGAGAAGCCTGCTGGTACTTTCCCAAGACTCGTGAGCAATTTCGCTTGGCCGGTCAGCTAATCTTGATTGGAGCCGAGCATTCTGACCTATTACTCCAAAAAGCTCGTCTGACGACTTGGCAAGACCTTTCTGACTCAGCTCGTTTACAATTTGCATGGCCTCATCCGGGTGAGGCCAGAGCAAAAAACGACGGTGACTTTTCGCCACCGCCGCCAGAGCCAGACCAACCCCTACCTAATTTCTGTCTGCTATTGCTAGACCCTGTACAGGTCGATCATCTAGAGTTGCGAGGCGATCCCCAAAACCGATGCTTTTATCAGAAAAACCCTTCTCATGACTGGTTGCAGCAAGCGGTGAATCCTTGAAGGTTGAGGGTTGAAGGTTGAAGGTTGAAGGTTGAGGGTTGAGGGTTGAGGGTTGAAGGTTGAAGCTTAAAAAGGGTTAAATTCCAGACCCATCTAAAAACTCCTGAATAGCTTTGTCTCTGATATCGCAAGACTGAGATATAGTAGCGGGAACCTCTGGGATATCAAACGTTGAAGACCCAGCATAAACTAAGGAAGGGATTGAAGCGGGTTGATGCATTTGCTGTTGTAATTCTTGTAATTGTTGCTCCAGCGCCTCAATCCGGTCTACTAAAGTGCGGATAACAGTCGCTTCTGAGTCAGGCAGGTTGCCATGTTCTAACGGATCGACTCGAACCCCAGCTCGATAGATAATCCGACCGGGAACACCCACAACCGTGCAATCAGACGGTACATCTCGCAAGACAACTGAACCCGCTCCAATGCGAACATTGTTGCCGATTAGGAGGTTACCTAAAACTTTAGCACCAGCACCGACTACGACATTTTCTCCCAAAGTAGGATGCCGCTTACCACACTCCTTACCAGTACCACCCAGCGTGACACCTTGGTAAATCAGACTGTAGTCTCCAATAATCGCGGTTTCTCCAATGACAACACCCATGCCGTGATCAATGAAGACACCTCTGCCAATCGTGGCACCCGGATGAATTTCAATACCGGTTAAAAAGCGGGAGAACTGCGAAATTAACCGAGGAATAAAGGGAATTCCTAGAGTGTATAACCCGTGGCAAATGCGGTGAAGCAGCAACGCCTGTAAACCGGGGTAGCAAAACAAAACTTCCAGCCAGTTACGGGCTGCTGGATCTCGCTCAAATATGATGCGGAAGTCAGCTAGAAGCGCAGATAACACAAAGAGTTACCCAATTGTAATGGTAAAGCACATTACAACTATCTTACAGAATATAAGGGAGAAAGCCTACATCCTTAATTAGCTCGACTTGATCTTCCCTGGCTACTGTCGCACAGTCAAGGAATAATTCCAGCGCTGACCCTCTTTCATAGCACCGACCCACATGCGATATTCTCCAGGGGGTAAATTGGAGGCTTCTACACTGGCGTCTTTACTCACACCTTTGCTGGTTTTTGTATCATCACCGCAAAGAATTAAGTTATTAGGCCCTCGAATAACTAAGGTTGTATCTTTCCCGCTATTGACTTCCACACTTAGCTTAGAAAATTTGCTTTGCAAGACCATGATGTGATCAGGATTCTCTGAACCATAACCGATACAGGGCTTATTATTGCGATCGCTATTGGCAATCGAAGACAACGAGTAAGTACCTCCCGTGTTACCTGAAGCTTGTCCCGCTGTTGCTGGAAAGCCAGGTGATAGTGTCAACTTACCAAAATTGGCTGATTGCGAAAAAGCGGGTGCAGCACTCAAAGCGACTGCAAAAGCGAGCAAAATTTTACTGTGTAACCACCGCATTGCCAAGACCCTCCTTAAAAGACTGGAAAGTAAATTTCTCTCTCCAGTTGAGTACGGAATGCAGACAAGACTGCCTAGTATTGTCTTATCTGACCTTGGGCACTTGAAGCGTGACAGACGTGACAGTAGTCTATCTGCCCTAATCGAGAGCCCGGTTTTTCTGCATTAAGAGTATTTTGCAGATAATATGCCCTCCATTATCTTGATTTTGTTCCTACTCCTGAGCTGCTTGATGTTTTCAGACGTTCTTATCTTTTTTCCCCTAGAACTCCTGAATTCCTTCCGACCCCTTACCTCGTTGAGTTGGGTGGTAGCCTTGCTTGTATTCTTGTGGTGTTTTGGAGGGGAATGAGAACTCTCAACTAACTACCAGTTCAACAATAAGAGGAAGAGGGTCATCAAAACGGATTTAGACCACACGGTTCTGACGAATGCACTCGGCGTACCAATTAAAACTGGCTTTGGGAATACGTTTTTGGGTCTTGTAATCGGTGTAGAGGATACCGAAGCGATCGCTGTAACCCCGACTCCACTCAAAGTTATCCATTAAACTCCACAGGAAGTAACCCTTGAGAGGATACTTTTCTTGGATGGCTCGATGAGCTGCCCTCAAGTACTGTCGCAGGTATAAGATGCGATCGCTATCAATCACCTCACCGTTTTTGTTTAATTCATCTTGGGTAATGCAGCCGTTTTCACTCACGAACACGGGCAAGTCCTGACGTCCCAAAGTGTCGCTCACATGACGAATCGCCCAATACAGGCTCTCCGGAATGAACTTAATCCAGGTTGCCTGCATCTTGGGATAGCTTTTGGGGAAGTCGAGAAGTTCGTATCCTTGTGGATTATTAGCGGCACGAGCATATTTACCCGTGTACAGGTTAATCCCAAAGTCATCGAGGGGTTGGTGAATCGTCTTGAGGTCGCCCTCTTGAATATCGGGTGCATCAGCGCCCAACTCCTTTAGCATGATGGGACTGTAGGCACCTGTAAGGGCAGGAAAAATGATGCCTCCGTTGAACCAATACGTATGAAATGCTTTTTGGGCGGCGGCAATATCGGCGCTTGACTCCGTGAGGGGAACAGTTGAGCCAATGTCCAGAACTAGAGAGATTTTACAGGGTTTAGGCGAGGCGGCGCGGATGGCTTGACAGCCGAGTCCATGAGCTAGTAAGGCGTGGTGAGAGGTTTGCCATACTTCTTTTTTGGAGCTGACGTGGGTACCAGGGGCGTTGTTGGGTTGGCTGTTGACGCCATAACCGAGATGAGTGAATTGGGAGATTTCGTTCAGGGTCATCCAGTGGGTGATGCGATCGCCCAATCGAGTGACAATAGCAGTAGCATAGTCCGCAAAGTCGGATGC
>NZ_DATNPA010000316.1:0-4744 GCF_036703385.1 Allocoleopsis sp.
GTATTTCACGAAGTGCTGATTATTAGACCAGTTTTTTTGCATAAACATAAACTGGTTAAAGATATCACGTTGGAAACACATAAACAGTAATCCAACTGTCTCGTCTTTTGCTGGCTGGGGCGTTACCTCTCTTAAATGCCTCAGTTGGTTGTGAAATCGCGATAGTTTTGACAGGGACTCATCTCCTGCATTCGGCTTTTCGCTGTAGCTGACGGCTCTACGAACAATTCGATGGTTGCGTTGTTCTTGCAATGTCTCCTCGTTATGGTTTTTATCACCTCGGGGATTGGCTTTGCGGATGTGGGCGTGAAAAGGGCATTTGCTGCCATCTAAGTCGTCATCGTAATTGAAGTTATTGAAATTGGGGTCGGGGTTTTTTGCTTCTGGAGAAAGTGTCACTGGCGTTCCATCTCTGAACCGCCCTACAACTAAGGCACCGGCTCTTTCTGCATCTTTACCTGACAATCTCAGCTTTTTAGCGAGTTCTTGCTCCGCTGCTTTGAAACCCCGAACGTCTTGTTCGAGTTTTCGGTAGACAAGATAGCTGCCAAAGCTATCCTCTCCTTGACCAAATGGGTCTTTCACAAGCACTAAGTCTAAGGAGGCACTGGAATCCCATTTTTCAGTGCCTTGCTCTTTGATTTTATCGATATCGTCTTTCAAGAAGAGGGGTTGACTGACTCCATCTCTAAAACCAAAGTGTTCGATCGCTTGCCCTTTTTTATTTCTGAGTAAAATGCCTGCTTCTATGTTGACAATATCAGCTACATTCTCGATTTCCTTTATGACCTTGTTTGCCTGCTCTTCTAAATTGTCGGGATTATCATCTGCCAGGAGAAGTAAGGCATGGATTTTATCATGGAATCCTTCTTCCCATTCGTCAAATGGGGGATCGTTCAGTATCGGCTGGAATGTCCGCATTCCCACCTTAAATGCCGGACTGGGAAATTCAACTCTATGCGATACTTCTAAGTTAAACCCAAGCGTTATGTAACCGCTATAGGATAGGAAAAAGTTGGCAAACAGCCCTTGTGTTCCTTGACAGTGACTTTCTTGATATCTAACACTATCGTTCAACTGCTGCTGAGCAGAGGTGACAAATGTTTCTGCGAAATGACTAATCCATTTTCGGATAGCGTCCGAGTCTGACTTGAATTTTACAAAGATATGTACGGAGTAGTTTCGTTCGTGACTTTTGAGGATATTTCCCTGTAAATCTTCTAACAGGGATTGATACTTCGGATCGTTGGGATCGATATGGGTTTGGGTTAAGTCTACTGACACAAATTCCTCTTTGCCTGTTTCCTAATTGCAGTCATGGTATCCTCTCAAGATTTCGGATATCACTGACTAGCTATTTTGCTGAGCGGTGAATCGCTAGAGTTCAGCTCTTTACCAGTTTACTGCTACTGTGTCAAGTCAATAGCATCCCAATCAATTCGGTAAAATCTCTTGACAAAAATTAAAAAAAAAAGCTCTAGTATATTGCTATGATTCCAAGATTCTTTGAATCAGCGTTAGTTTACCTGACTATTTCTCCATAAAGAAGGCTTGAAAAGAGGTAACTTATGATTGACGCAGTGTACCCCCCAGACTTAGCAGATGCATGGGCGCATGTCTTTGGTCATGCTTGGCATAAGGACAATAAAGACTTTCTGCAACGACTGAGAAAAGACCCAAAATACGCAATTACTGATGTCGTCAACTCGGGCAATCCCAAACATCTAGTATGCTCTTGTGCCACTATTATCGAGTATGCAAGTAGCGATAACTGTGAGTACGGTTTCGTGTCGCTGCCTGCTCTCCCACCAGCTTTACAGGAACTGAGCGAGGAACAACTCTACCTGTATGCCAATCAAGATGGAATGTACGGAATTTTTAGGTGTACTTGAATCAAAAAATTACCTGTTTGGCAGCCATTAAGAGTTGGTAATCCTTGGATTAATGGATGGCCTGGTTTAAAGATTCGCATACCCCATAAAATCGCATAAGCTTTGTAACGGATTAGTCTACCTGATTATTTGGTAACGCCAACCCATAAAGAGAGGTAAATTATGGCACCCCCCCCACAAGACTATCAAGATTCTTGGGCACGTGTCTTTGCTTACGCTTGGAGTCAAGACCCTAATGGTTTTCTGCGGCAATTGAATAAAGACCCAAGGGCAACGCTTGAAGCGATAGTCAACTCTGGCGAACCTGGAAGTATAGTAGACGCTAGTACTATTATTCTTCAGTATGTAAACGATCCAGACTCTGAAGAAGGGTTTTTGGCGCTTCCTCCTCCTCCAGATGCATTACGAACTACAGACGAGGATGCACTTTATAACTATGCCAAACAAGATGGGTTGTACGGAGTTCTAAGAATAAGTTGAACTGAAGAGTTCCCTGTTCTGGAACTACTCAGAATTGAGGGACAGCGATTTAGGTAATGGGTAATCGGTAAGGGGGAAGACATTCCAATTGGCGATTGCCCATTACTATCTACTGACAGCTTCCACCATTCTCAAGGACTCCCAGTAGTGGCGTGGCAAGGCTAAAATGAGGCATTATAATTCTCTTGTGGGATGGGCGTCTCGCCCGTCCGGTGCGGGCAAGATGCCCACACCACAATAACTAAGCTGTCACGCTTTTAAAGTGCTTGTTGAGACGGACGCGGGGACGCGGGGAGGGGAGACACCCAGAGGGATTGACGGTTCGTTCCCTAACTAAACAATATGCAAATTACATGCACAACAGCTTATAGTTTATGCACTATTTTAGCTGTGCCACGCCACTACAAATTACTGAGAACGAGAAGAAAACAAGCACTTAAAAATAAATGATGATGCGCCAACCGAGGTTTAAGTCGTGTTTCCGTTGTGAAATTGTCCCCTCAGATGGCGTGTTTTTAATTTCCGAAAACGAACACTTCCTGCTGCGCGGGGATGCTTACATTCGCTTAGCACCACTCTTGGACGGTAAACATTCCGTAGAAGAGATTATTGCTATCCTCCAGAACGACATCTCTGCTCCCGAAGTATTCTACTTGCTCACTCGCTTGCAAAGTAAAGGCTATATCGTTGATGCCAAACCAACGATGCCATCTGAACAAGCGGCATTTTGGGAGATGTTGGGACAAGACTCAGAGCAAGTCGCCCAGCGGTTGCAGGAGGTGACAGTTTCTGTCGTTTCCTTGGGACAAATCGACACCGAACCGTTCAAAACTATGTTGGCATCCCTTGGTGTTCGTGTGGGTGAGGGTGGCAATTTCTGGGTGGTGCTGACGGATGATTATTTGCAAGAGGGTTTGGATACCTTCAATCAGGATGCCTTGAGTTGCGCTCGCGCGTGGATGTTGGTTAAACCTGTAGGAATAGAGATGTGGGTTGGCCCAATCTTTATTCCCAGTAAAACAGGGTGCTGGGAATGCCTAGCGCATCGACTGCGAGGGCATCGAAAAGTCGAACGCTACCTGCAACAGCGAAAAAATACGACTCAACCCTTGCCCACCTCCCTCTCGGTTTTACCCTCCACCCTTGCTACAGTCCTGGGCATGGCTGCAACTGAAACGGCGAAATGGGTAGTTTGCGATCGCAACGAAAGTCTAGAAGGTAATATCGTTACTCTCAACGCCCTCTCTCTGGATAAGGGCAACCACGTTCTTATCCAGCGTCCCCAATGTCCGCGCTGTGGCAATCTCCAGGATCGGGAATTACACGAACGCCCCCCTAGGGCGTGTTTTCAAACTTCGCCGCCAGATTCAGATCCCCCCCAGCCCCCCTTAACAAGGGGGGAGAATTCAGTCAAAGTCCCCCGTGATATAAAAGGCGCAGCCTCCTCTGACCCCCCCCTTTTTAAGGGGGGTGAGGGGGGGATCTCCTCGGGGGATTTAGGGGGATCTCCGGGTTTGAAAACAGACCCTAGCCCCCCCAATCTGAGGAGAACAACAAGTTTCTCCCCCCAGGATGGAGGGGCACAATACCTAAGTCCTAATGATGTCTCAGCCCAAAAGTCAGCACGCTTGGTACTCCAAAGCCGAAAGAAATCGTTTACTCGTGATGGCGGACACCGCAGTGTCTCACCCGAGGAAACCTTCAAACAGTTCGCCCACCACATCAGTCCCATTACCGGCATCATCGGCGTACTGCGACAAGCTTCTACAGGGGAGGAGGCTGGATTGACACCTTCTTATACCGCAGGTTATGGGTTTGTCGATGCGTTGGATGACTTGGATGGGCTGCAAGAAAGTCTCAGAAGCGAAGCCTACGGTAAGGGAAGGAGTGAGATTCAGGCTAAAGTCAGCGCGTTGTGCGAAGCGATTGAGCGATATACGGGTATATTTCAAGGGGATGAACCGCGAATCAAAGTGAGGTTCAAAGACTTGGGAACCGCTATTCATCCGAACGCTTGTATGCTATTTAGCGATCGCCAATTTCAGAATCGCGATCGCCTCAATGGAAATCGTATCAGCTTTGACTGGATTCCAGAGCGATTTGACGAAGACAGGGAAATCGAGTGGAGTCCGGCTTGGTCGTTAACTTACGATGAACCTCGGTATATCCCAACCGCTTATTGTTACTCCGGTTATGCCCAAAAATACCATGCCCTGTTCGCGAGTGCCGACACCAACGGATGTGCTAGTGGCAACAATTTGGAAGAAGCAATCTTGCAAGGTTTTATGGAGTTGGTGGAGCGAGACAGTATTGCCCTGTGGTGGTATAACCGCTTGCCTAAACCAGCCGTAGAGCTTTCCAGCTTTGAGGAA
>NZ_DATNPA010000317.1:0-6105 GCF_036703385.1 Allocoleopsis sp.
GAGATGCACTCATGTCTTAACAGCACCCAGCACCGCCTACGCTTTAAGATGTTGCACAGAGAACGTCAAAAGGAAAGAAGGAAATTATCAAAGTGATTTGGTATTAGGCGAGAAATTCGTTGAGTGAGTTGGTAGTTGTAATTTTGATTTTCTTAATGTTTTTTGTGGAATTAGGCTGGCGAAGGTATTTTAAAGAGAAGCAAGAGCCTTAAACTGGTTCTAATTCAAAAACTTGTAAAATCTCTTCTAAAAGAAGGCGATCGCCCACTGAATTGTCCCCCATCAATTCAGCTTTTGCCTTTTGACTGACTTGCAGACAACTGTTCGATTCAAACTTAAAATCTTGATTGGGAACAAATCCTTGTTTCTCAAGCTTTGTAAGTGCTAACTGACTTGTAAACTCAACTAAATCAACCTCAGGCTTGAGATAATAGGAATTACGCAATATCCAACGGCAAGCCTCAGGTTCACTTTTAGCTAACTTGTAGATAGCAGCCGTCAAAACATCTTCAACACATTTAGGAGTAGGTAAAACAGTTAGAAAATTTTTCAGAGAAATAACCAGTGCTGGGTTTTGACTTTTGAAAACATCTACTGCTAATTCAAGGTGAATATCATAGGTTTTGGCTAAACACATGCTCACGGGTCTTTTCCTTATCAATCAAAAGGAGACTCTTGGCAGATAGTACAACCAGCCTCACCGTTGAGACCGCCAGGTAATGGAGACGATAACCACGAGCAACCTTCGTACCTGAGTGACGCTAGGCTACCTCAGCCGATTGCAAGAACGTCTTATAGCTGACAAACTGCTTTGAGTGCTACAGGTCGAGAGCAAAAGCTAGACCCAGAAACGGCAGTTCAACCAATGATTGGTCTGGCTATAAGTTAAAACTAAAGGATCAATGTGAATAATTTGTGAACAATCTGATACATTTTCCAGGTAATTACCATTTTAGACGAGCTATTCCTAGCTTATCCTTCAGTAGATCAGCTGAAGTCAAGGCTGTTAAAAGAAAATAACCAAAATCGAAAGAAAAGCTAAATTTTAATAACTACGAGATTTTACGTTTGTATTTTTCCAAGCCTGAATTATAACTTATCAATTTTTAATCTACTGATGCTTTTAGCAATTTTTAGTTGCATACGCTATAGGTAGGGGCACGAGCTACTCGTGCCCCTACAAAAACCCATTTTCTACCCGAATGAAAACGGCTCTAATTTACTGACGAATTAGCCGTATTAGCCAGATTAATCAGTGGTACCCGTTTGTAGCGATTCTTCAGCAACCTTCGTCCATTCGGTGTGGAATGCACCTGGTTTATCAGTACGTTCATAGGTATGAGCACCGAAGTAGTCCCGCTGCGCTTGAGTGAGGTTTTGTGGCAGACGAGCGCGTCGGTAGCTGTCGAAGTAATCCAACGATGCACTGAACGCAGGAACCGCAATTCCTAGTTTATTCGCCACTATCAGCACCTCGCGCCAAGCATCCTGCCGATCCAAAATGCTTTGCTTAAATTCAGGAGCCAATAACAAGTTGGGCAAATTTCCGTTGTCCCTGAAAGCGGTCTTAATCTTATCGAGGAACCCAGCGCGAATAATACAGCCACCTTTCCAAATTCGCGAAATTTCACTCAAAGCAAGGTTGTAGTTCAAATCCTTAGATGCCTTACTCAACAGCGCCATGCCTTGAGCATAGGAGCAAATCTTGGAGCAATAGAGAGCATCTCGGATTTTGTTGATAAATTCCTTTGTATCCCCCTCATACTTGCCCGACGGGCCAGGTAACTCTTTTGAGGCTGCCACCCGGTCTTCTTTATAGAAAGACATAATCCGAGCGTTGACCGCTGCAATCATGGTTGGGATGGGTACAGCGAGTTCTAAGGCACTTTGTACTGTCCAGCGTCCCGTTCCCTTTTGTCCAGCAGCATCTTGAATCACATCTACCAGAGCTAAGTTCGTATCGGGGTCAATGAACCTGAAAATATCTGCTGTAATTTCAATCAAAAATGAGTTGAGTTCGTCAGTCGTGTTCCACTCCGTAAAGACTTCGTGCAACTGCTGATGATCCAGTCCCAACGTGTTCTTGAGCAGGTCGTAGGCTTCTGCAATGAGCTGCATATCGCCGTATTCAATCCCGTTGTGTACCATCTTGACGTAGTGACCCGCACCACCAGCCCCGATGTAGGTGACACAAGGCCCATCGTCCACCTGAGCGGCTATTTTCGTCAGAATTGGTTGTAATTCTGCATAAGCCTGCTGTGTACCACCGGGCATTAAACTCGGACCATTGAGTGCTCCTTCTTCACCACCGCTGACGCCCATGCCCACAAATCCCAATCCAGTAGCCTCTAATTCTTGGGTGCGTCGCTCTGTGTCTGGATAGTAGGAGTTACCGCCGTCAATAATCATGTCCCCCGGCTCTAAAAAGGGTTTGAGCTGGGCAATCACCGCATCGACTGGCGCACCGGCTTTCACCATAATCAGAATCTTCCGGGGTCGTTGCAGCGATTTGACAAATTCTTCAATCGAGTAAGTCGCTGTGAAGTTCTTACCCTTCGCCCGCTCCTCCATAAACTTTTGAGTAACGGCAGCGGTACGATTGTAAACGCTGACGGGAAAACCATTGCGTTCTACATTCAACGCTAGGTTTTCGCCCATAACGGCTAAACCAATCAGACCAAAACTTGGTTGTGTCATATAAATGCTCTCCGGAACTCTGAGTATTACGGTTGTCTTAGCCTTCAGAGTATATCGATCCCCGGAGTAGCCGTGTAAAGATATAGATTAACTTAAAAGTCTGCCTGCGACTGACGAAAAACGGATGCTATTTACAATATGTTTAAGATAGAACATTAGCATAACTGCCTGGAATTAGCAAAGACATCATTATTATCTGCAACAGCGGGTTAACTTGTTGGTATTTAAATCTACATTTTCACGCCAAAATTTAGAGACACAGAGTAAGGAGTACCCACAAAATGTTGGCATACGTCCTGGCGTTGGTCATTGGTCTTGGGAGTCTTGCCATTTACCTGGCAGCTTTCTTTTTCCCAGAAGTTCATCGCAAAGAAGACTTTATCTGGAGCGGCATTGGATTATTTTACGCCCTGGTTTTATGGGTGTGTGCTGGACGCATAACTGGCGGTGTTCTTCTGGGTCAAACGGCAAGTGTAGCGCTATTAGGTTGGTTTGGCTGGCAAACCTTGACCTTAAGGCGAGAACTGACTTTACCAGAGAACAGAACACCGATTTCTCCCCAAGTGCAGGAAAAAATAAAAGGTTTCTCTGTCGGTGGATTGGGACAAAAGCTGCAAAAACAAGTGGCGGGTTTAGGAAAGAAAAAGCAACCAGAGTCCAAAGCCCCGCTAACCTCACCAGTAACGGCACAAACACCGAAAGACAAGAAAAAAGCTTCAGGGGGGCAAGTGGCAACGATTGAGACAGCCACGACCCAAGTAACGGAGACGACTGATTTTGCTCCAGCACCGGAAACGACGGCAGATACCCCGGACGACTCGAACGTCGTAACAATTCTTGACTCCAGAAATACTTCAACGGAGACTGCGCCCCAGGAAGCGACCACAACAGAGGCGATTGCCCCTTTGGGGCAGCGCGAAGCGATCGCTTCGCCAACTCCAGTGGATGAACCAGCGGTAGATAACGGCGAAATGTCAGAGTCTCCTGAACTGGTGCGACCGAATCCACCCGCCCCCGAACTGGTAGAAGCCGCCCAACAATCGGCTGCCTCTAACGCGGCAGACTCTGGCTTAGACGCCGCAACACCCATTGAAGAAATCGCGCCGGAAGTTGAACTGGCACCCCCAGCCGAGCCACCGGGTGATGGCGACCCGGCAATGAGACAAAATCCCCCAGATGTGGACATTGTGATTGAAGGCGTTCCCATCAACCCAGAGAACCCACCCAAGCTCAGTTGAAGTTCCCATAACTTGTCACAGATAATGGGAAAAGAGCCTATCCGAGAAATCCTTGATGGATAATCATGCTCCATCCATAGCAAAAGGCAGAAGATAGAAGGCAGAAGGCTTTGATGTTTACTACTGGGACGTTGTCGTTTCAGCCGTTAAAGAAAGTCCTAACCTTCATGGGAACAGCTATATCTATAGTTGATGTGGCGTTTCAAATCTCAATGCCACTTTTCGGATAGGCTTAACAACGAGTCAACTTATCTCAGCGTCAGACTGTGACAGAAGCAAAATCTTACAAAGATACCGTCAATCTGCCCCAGACCAAATTTGATATGCGGGCGAACGCCGTCAAGCGTGAACCGGAACTGCAAAAGTTTTGGGAAGACCACCAGATTTATGAGCAACTGTCACAGAACAATCCGGGTGAGATTTTCATTTTGCACGACGGGCCGCCCTACGCCAACGGTTCTCTGCATCTGGGTCACGCCCTGAATAAAATCCTCAAAGACATTATCAATAAATACCAACTGCTGCGGGGGCGCAAGGTTCGCTACGTCCCCGGCTGGGATTGTCACGGCTTGCCAATTGAGCTAAAAGTCCTGCAAAACATGAAGTCAGAGGAGCGACAACAGCTGACACCTCTGAAACTCCGTCACAAAGCGCGTGATTTTGCGCTCAAAGCCGTAGATGAGCAGCGCCAAGGCTTCAAGCGCTACGCCGTTTGGGGCGACTGGGAGCATCCTTACCTGACGATGAACCCAGAGTATGAAGCGGCTCAAATCGGCGTGTTCGGTCAGATGGTCTTGAAAGGCTACATCTATCGCGGTTTGAAGCCCGTTCACTGGAGTCCGAGTTCCCAAACAGCACTGGCAGAAGCGGAGTTGGAGTATCCAGAAGGTCATACCTCACGCAGCCTCTATGCAGCGTTCAAAATGACTCAGCCAGCACCAGCCGTGAAAGAGGTATTGGAGCCATTTCTCCCTGAACTAGGGGTAGCAATCTGGACGACAACACCTTGGACACTTCCCGGAAACTTGGCAGTTGCCGTTAATCCCGAACTCAACTATGCCGTGGTTCAGGTCGGAACCCAAACCCCAGCCAAATACCTAATTGTTGCGGCGGATTTGGTGGAACGCCTGTCTGAAAAGTTCGGGACTCCGCTGACAGTGAAAGCGACTATGCCAGGAAAGGCATTAGAACACAGCACCTACAAGCATCCGTTATTTGACCGCGAGAGTCCGGTTGTGATTGGTGGCGATTACGTTACAACTGAGTCGGGTACAGGATTAGTACACACTGCCCCCGGTCATGGTCAAGAAGATTACATAGTCGGTCAGCGGTATGGCTTGCCAATTCTCTCACCTGTGGACGATCGCGGCAACTTTACCGAGGACGCTGGCAAGTTTGCTGGGTTAAATGTCCTCAAGGATGCCAATGAGGCGATCATTCAGGCCATGATTGAAGCCGATGCCTTGCTGAAGGAAGAGGCTTATGGTCACAAGTATCCTTATGACTGGCGCACGAAAAAGCCGACGATTTTCCGAGCAACAGAACAGTGGTTTGCCAGCGTTGAGGGATTCCGGGATGAGGCACTCAAAGCCATCAAATCTGTAAACTGGGTTCCCACTCAAGGCGAAAACCGGATTACGGCAATGGTAAGCGATCGCTCGGATTGGTGTATCTCCCGTCAGCGCAATTGGGGTGTACCAATTCCGGTATTCTACGACGAAGAAACGAACGAGCCGTTACTAACCCAAGAAACGATCGCCCACGTTCAAGCTATTTTTGCAGAAAAAGGCTCCGATGCTTGGTGGGAACTTTCAGTCGAAGAACTCTTACCCGAACCCTATCGCAATAATGGCAAGTCATACCGCAAAGGTATGGACACGATGGATGTCTGGTTTGACTCTGGTTCCTCTTGGGCAGCCGTAGCAAAGCAGCGAGAAAATTTGCAGTATCCCGCCGATATGTATCTGGAAGGGTCAGACCAACACCGGGGTTGGTTCCAGTCCAGTTTGCTCACCAGTGTTGCGACCAATGACATTGCCCCTTACAAAACTGTCCTAACCCACGGCTTTTTGGTGGATGAGCAGGGACGCAAGATGAGTAAATCCCTGGGGAATGGGATTGACCCAGCGGTGGTCATTCAAGGTGGCAAGAACCAGAAAGAGGAACCCCC
>NZ_DATNPA010000318.1:0-4121 GCF_036703385.1 Allocoleopsis sp.
CGCGCTGGAGGTGAAGAAACTGCGGGCATTGCTACAAACCCCACTGAAGCGGAAATCCTGAAAATTCACGGCACTCTGATTGCCTTGGGGCGGAAGATTGAAGAATGCAAGCAATGTGTACAACGCAGTAAACTGTTAGACCAGCGTGAGGTTATCGCCAAGCAATTTGAGGAGAACGTGCGATCGCTCGAACAAGAAATACGCGATCGCACTGCCAAGGATGACACCTTTGTTGACCCTAGGAAACTTGGAGGCAACGCCGAAGCCATTGTCTCCGAACCCGGAACCGTCCTAATTTATCCCTTAGTGCTAGAAAACAAAATCTGGATTTTGTGGGCAGCTAAAGGCGGCATTACTCAGAGTATAGAAGTTCCTCAAGTCGGGCTAAAGCAACTCAGCCAAACGGTTGTGAAATTTCGCCAACTCCTGCAAAACCCTAATTCTAATCTTGCCGAACTCAAGGCAACGGGTAAACAACTCTATAACTGGCTGCTTCCCCAATCCCTGCAAAAAGAACTCAAAGAGAACAAGATTCAAAACCTCGTCTTCTCCCTTGATCGCGTTACTCGCTATATTCCCATGAGTGCTGTGTTTGATGGGGAAAAATATCTAATAGAAAACTACAACATCTCCACTATCATCTCAGCGAACTTAACCCAAACTGGAGAACGCTTACCACCCGGAACCCAAAACACTCAAGTGTTAGCAGCAGGACTATCCGAAGCCAAAAAAGGATTTAATTCCCTACCCAACGTACCTGCTGAACTGAATGCGATCGTTCATCAATCACCCAGCGATTCTCAGGGGATTTATCCAGGATTAAAGTTACTAAACCAATCCTTTAACCGTAAAGCCTTACGGGATAATTTAGCAGGACATCTCATTCTTCATATCGCCACACATGGAAAATTTGTGCCAAACAATGCCTATGCTTCCTATCTCTTACTTGGTGACGGCGAAGAATTACCCATTCCTGAGATTCAGAACATGCGGGATTTGAACAAAATCCACTTGGTAGTACTCTCTGCCTGTGAAACGGCACTGGGGGAAACTGGGCAAGACGGTACCGAAATTACTGGACTTAGCTACTACTTTCTGGAAAAGGGAGCTAAGGCTGTGATGGCGTCCCTGTGGCAAGTCCACGATGAGAGTACACGCCTCTTGATGGAGCAGTTCTACAGCAACTTAGCCAAGAGTACAGCACAATCTCCCATCACCAAAGCTCAAGCGCTGCGTCAGGCACAACTGAGTCTGATACATGGCGATCGCCCTAAAGGTCATACCGTTAATAATCCTACCTCTACAGGGAATACTGATTTTCGAGGTCTAGGTGCACAACCCATTCCAGGAACACAATCGACTACCAGCAACGCTTCAGGGTTTTCCCATCCCTACTACTGGGCACCCTTCATTTTGATTGGCAATGGTTTGTAGACTCACCTCTATCTAGAAAATAGAAGCTGAAATGACGCAAATTCGTTAATCATGAGAACTATTTTCATCCTTTTCTTGTGAGCAAGCGCTCATGGTGTCTGACTTGAAAGTGGGGAGTCGGGAGTCGGGAGTCGGGAATGGGAAATACCACTTTCATTCATGGCGGTGAATTTTTTTCATTGGGACTGTCTTGAAAGTCAAAAGTTAAAAGTCACGCAGGGAAGGAAGAAGAACTTAGTCTTAAATGTGTTACATTACGTTATGTTTGTAGCAGAATTTACCTCCCCAAGATGGTTGAGACGGTACCCAAACCTGGTAAATTACCGAAGTAGCGGTAAGTAAAGTTTTTTGAGCAATTATGAAAGTCCTGGTTATTGGCGGGGATGGCTATTGCGGTTGGGCAACCTCACTTTATCTTTCCAACAAAGGCTATGAAGTCGGCATTATCGATAGCTTGGTGCGCCGTCACTGGGATCTGGAATTAGGCGCTGACACTTTGACTCCGATCGCACCGATTCAGCGACGCCTCCAGCGCTGGAAAGACCTCACCGGTAAGTCGATTGACTTGTTCGTGGGTGATATTACCAATTACGATTTCCTGATCAAAGCACTCCATCAATTTCAGCCAGAAGCGATCGTCCACTTTGGGGAACAACGGTCAGCACCCTTCTCGATGATTGACCGCGAACATGCTGTCCTCACTCAAGTTAATAATGTCGTAGGCACGCTGAATTTACTGTATGCCATGCGACAAGATTTCCCCGATTGTCATTTGGTGAAATTGGGGACGATGGGTGAGTATGGTACGCCGAATATTGATATTGAAGAAGGTTATATTACCATCGAACACAACGGGCGTAAGGATACCCTTCCCTATCCCAAACAACCCGGAAGTTACTACCACCTCAGCAAAGTTCATGACAGCCACAATATCCACTTTGCTTGTCGGGTTTGGGGATTACGCGCCACTGACTTGAATCAGGGGGTTGTCTATGGTGTCCTCACCGAAGAAACGGGCATGGACGAACTTTTGATCAACCGCTTAGATTATGACGGCGTCTTTGGGACAGCCCTGAACCGCTTCTGTATCCAGGCAGCGATTGGTTATCCCTTAACCGTGTATGGTAAAGGCGGACAGACTCGCGGCTTTTTGGATATTCGGGATACGGTGCGCTGTGTGGAAATTGCGATCGCAAACCCCGCCGATCCCGGTCAATTCCGCGTCTTCAACCAATTCACGGAACTCTTCAGCGTGGGCGATTTAGCCGCGATGGTACAAAACGCAGGCACAAAAATGGGACTAGATGTCAGCGTCAACCACATCGATAACCCCAGAGTTGAGCTAGAACAACACTACTTCTATGCCAAAAACACCAGTCTTTTGAGTCTGGGTTTAGAACCTCACTATCTCTCTGATTCTCTTCTGGATTCCTTACTGAACTTTGCCCATAAGTATCAGCATCGTGTGGACAAAAACCAAATCCTACCCAAAGTATCTTGGCGTCGATAGGTGAGAACGCCTACGGTAACGAGGTAATCGTTTTGGCGATTACCTCTGTGCTTTGAGGATGGAATTGACGTGAATATAAAACAGGTTATCCTCTTACTGTTTGTCGTATTTCCAGGGTTGGGTGCGTCGGTGATTAGTGCCTACTAATCTGTCGCGCATACCAGTTGCACTCGTTGGTAATGGGTAATCGAGCATTGATAAGTGAGTGAAATTCTTTCCCGATCAGGTAATCCATTTCCCATTACCTATTATCTATTACCCGCCTTGAAGATATGCTTGTTCCAGGCACGATAGCTTACCTATTTCCCGATTGGACAGCGCTCGACAAAAGTCATAGAAATTATCAGAGAATCGCTCAATCTCCAACTTCTCGCGAACGCGATTTATTGATTGCTCAAGCAGCGGAGAACCGACACAGAATTAATGGCTTTGCTGAAGGCATAAAAATCCTTCTGGGTGGGGTGATCATGGCGATTGAAATTCATAACCTGTGTATCCTCACTTAATCAAGAAAAGACATCTTGAAATGAGATCAATTTTAACTAAAGATAGCCCCTAATCCTCATGAGAATTGCTCTATTTACCGAGACCTTTTTACCCAAGGTTGATGGCATCGTAACGCGCCTATGTCACACCGTCGAACATCTACAGCGTAACGGTGACCAAGTGCTGATTATCTCCCCAGATGGTGGACTCACAGAATACAAAGGAGCCAAAATTTACGGCGTCTCAGGCTTCCCCCTGCCTCTATATCCAGAACTCAAACTCGCTCTACCACGCCCGTCCATTGGGGTCGCATTAGAGGAGTTTCGACCGGATTTGATTCATGTGGTTAATCCGGCTGTCTTAGGGTTAGGCGGACTGTATTATGCCAAAACCCTTCAAATCCCTTTGGTAGCGTCTTACCACACCCACCTTCCTCAGTATCTCCAACATTACGGCTTGGGGATGCTGGAACCTGTGATGTGGGAGTTAATTAAAGCGAGTCACAATCAAGCCCAGCTTAATTTATGTACCTCAACGGCAATGATCGAGCAGTTGAGAGAGCATGGTATCCTCAACTTGGACTTGTGGCAACGAGGGGTTGATACCGAAACATTTCATCCCAGCTTGGTTTCTCAGGAAATGCGATCGCACCTCTCTCAAGGACACCCAGAAAGCCCCCTCCTCCTCTATG
>NZ_DATNPA010000319.1:0-5556 GCF_036703385.1 Allocoleopsis sp.
AATCAAGACCATCTTTTTGTGTCGCTACTTGCATTCAGAAGAGTTGCGTCGGGAAATCAATGAGGGGCTGAATGTGGTTGAGAACTGGAACAGTACTAATAACTTTATTTTCTACGGGAAGAGTGGAGAAATTGCTACTAATCAGCCTTCTGAACAGTTACTTGCTATCTTATCTCTGCATTTATTGCAAGTATGTCTGGTCTATATCAATACCTTAATGTTGCAACAAGTTCTCCAAGACTCCAGTTGGAAAAAACGGCTGACTAAAAATGAGCGACGGGCATTGACTCCTCTGATTTATGGTCATGTCAATCCCTACGGAACTTTCCGATTGGACATGAATCAGCGATTGCCGATTGAGCCACTAGAACTGGAGGTGCTTGGATGAAGAAGACTCGTACTTCCGCTCCTAAAAAAGCCAAAGAGATCGCTAAGTTACTTCGGAGCGAACAACCCGGCTATAACTATTTGAAAAGCGTGTTTCGCTACCTGCGAGAAGAGTTAGAAATCTCGGTTCCTAAAGAGGGGAAGAAATTACCGTCTGTTCCTACATCAGAAGAGATGCAGCGCTACTACCAAGCTGTTTGGAAAACTCGCAACGTACAGGATGTGGTACTGATTAAAACCCTACTTTATACGGGAGTGCGAGTCAGCGAACTAGTCAACATTCAGCTCAAAGATGTGGATTTTGAACGTTGTCAGATTCGGATTAACTCTGGCAAGGGAGGTAAAGACCGAATTGTTCCGTTTCCTGTAGCGTTTAAGGAAGTTTTAGCAATGCACGTTGACCGCATGGAACAATTATCAGCGACTTATTTGTTTGAATCATCTTGGAAACGCAAGTATACTGACCGAGGGATTCGCAAGATTCTGGCTAAATATGCAGAGGCCGCCGGACTAGACAAATCGATATCTCCTCATCAACTACGTCACTGTCTCCTGACTTGGCTGAAGAAACAAGGAATTGATGATGCTTTAATTCAACCTTATTCAGGGCATTCTTCCCGGCAGTCTCTGGAGATCTATTCACGCTTGAGTATTGGGGAAGCTCAGGAGGTTTATGACCAAGTTATGGGGAAATTCCCTGTCTGACTTGGTTTTAGCTACTTTGCCGTTTTGACAGCTTCCCTAGCTTTACGCCAATTGAGCGCAAGAAATTGGAATAGCTAGAGAGAAGCTTGTAGTTGGCGGTTCTGTAGTACAGTTGACTGTAATCTCTCCCCCAATTAACTTGGTGAACTTTTTGATTAGGTACAGTCCCAGCCCTTCACGTCCTTGATTTTTAGAGTCGGCGGTTTCCCACCGATGGTACTTCTCAAAGATTTTGGAAAGCTGGTCTGGTGGAATAGAAATCCCAGAACTACTAACCGAAAATACTAGAAGATTTATCTCCTTTTTGCTGACATTAACCGTAATGTCTCCTCCAGTTGGAGTGTACTTACAGGCATTATTGAGTAACTCAGTAAGTATTAATTCAAGATAATTAACTTGCTCTAGGGCAACGGATTGCTCTTGACTAAGAATGTTGATTGAAAGGGATTGTCCGTTAGCGCAACATCTGGGAACAAAGGGATTGGTAATCTTTGAAATCCAGGGGGATATTTCCACCAAGGCAAGTTCCCTGTGGCTTTCCTCAACTAGCTTCGGCAGATTCAACACAGTGTCTACAAGGTGAATAGCCCCATTAGACTCTGATTTTAGGATTTCTAGGTACTTATTTAGCTTCAGAGCCGCAACTGACTCAGGCTGAATTGCCACGAGTTCCTGGATTGCTATTTCCACCACTCTTGCTGCCAAGCTAATGGTAGTGAGCGGCATTCGTAAATCGTGACCGAGGCTAGTCATTAAGTTGATTAAATCATCTTTCCAGTCCTCGGGCATTTGTTCTTCTAAATCGGTTCTGCATCCACATTGCCGATTGTTTAAGACTTTTTCTGATAGATTGACCGAATTACTGTTCGGCTTTATAGAAGGCTTTTGTATTCCAACTAAACTCAATGAAACCCCTGAATTTTGGCTATAGATGTCCATAAGGGCAAGCCGCTTCTTGATTTTTTCAATACTTGAGTCTGTCCCACATAAATTCTAACAATATTTTATCTAGCTTAACAAGGATTAGCGTTTCTCCAGATTTATCAGGCTTAAGTAAAATTTTTTTCCACAAATAGGTCAAATTAATTGTATCAATAACTCTCCCTCTACCTAGAGATAGAGGGAAACACTATTAATTTCTAAAAACCTGTATTTACAATAAAAATCCACGTATTAACATTGTTAATTATTGTCCTCTAACTCTTAGTTTATTTCGGACGAAGGAACTAGTTTGTTGTTAAATAGGTTATCAAATAAGGAGTAGCTACTTCTCACCTCGTCCTAGTAATAATTACATTGAATCAAAGAAAAAAGCAATGGCTCTCGTAATAGGTAGAAGCAAAAAACGTTTATTCCGTGCCTCTCCAAATCAACTATCAGTGTCAGTCTTGATGGTTGTTGCCGCATTTTTACTGTTAGTAGACATGATAGTAAGTGCAAGCTTACTCAGCTTTGGGGCACTTCTACTTGGTGTAACTGGGACAGCCGTGCTGATTTGGAAGGATGAGTTGAGCGGTTTATTCAAATGGGTTGGCGTTGTTAATCGACGCTACAAACTGCCTAGCATAGTGTTTGTCTTGGTAGCAGCACTTTTCCTATTAGATTGCATGGCAAGACCCGCTTCGGCTCAGTTTTTTCAGGGAGCTCAAACATGGATGGCAGGGCAGTTTCCTCAAGCGGCTGAAGTAATTCCCCTCGTTTTCAACGTGTTGCGAGGATTATTTCTGGTTTACTTAGGGATTTCCCTGGTCAAAGTGGTTCAGGCAGCACGGAACGATGAGGATTGGCAAACTTTGGCACGTACCCCCTTGATCATCGTGATTGCCGTGACGGTAGCAGAAGTTCTTACGGGTTTGATTATCGGCGGTGGCGGTGCTACGCCCTAGTGGAGATAGCTATTTACGGCATGGAAAACCAAACCAAGTTTCGCAAGGTTAACGCCAGCCTGGGAAAGCACCCGAATATTGGACCTTTCCCCGCCGATCAGTTTCTCCCTTGGACGGTGATTTGCGGAGTTTCCTACTACTTGTTCCATGTGCTTGCAGGGTTTAGCTGGCTCTGGACAGGGCTTCTAGCAGCTTGGGGCATATCCACTTGGTGGGTGTTGACTGGTTCTAAGGCTTGGCGGTTTCTTTCTAAGTTTATACCGACCCCCACTTGGGGGCGGGGCTATGGACGCTATCAGCGAATTCTTTCAGAACGTTCGGTAAGTTCGGGTAAAAACACCGAGTATAAGGCGGTGAAGAAACAGTGAAAACTAAGGCAAAACCGACACAACAAAAACAAAAATCCAAAATTGGTGAGCGTCGGGTTGATAACGGTGAGCAAACTGTTCGCATCAGTCCGCTTGAAGATGCCTTCCAATTAGTGAGTATGCTCCGCATTGAATTAAATGCCAGAAGAGTTGGAGGATATGTCTTACGCAAGGGCGACAACAGCTTCATGGTGCAATTCGGCTTTGAGTGTAAAGGGATTCACTCAACTTTGCGAAAAGAACAAATTGACCCGATTTTCGATGCCCTCGAAGCTGGACTCAAAGACTTTCCGACTGGAGAACAACTGACCATCCACTTAAGTTCCTTTACCGAGGATACGGCGCGTCAAGCTGAATTAAAACAATTGCTTGAGATGCAAAGTAGCGATGAGTTGCGGTATCTGCTGATGGCTGACCGAGCGCGTACCAGAGAGTTGACCCGCCAAGGGTTACGCAAGCCCAAGTCCTTGAGACTGTATGTTACTTACACAGTGGAGCCTGGTACTTTTGGCAGTGCCGATGCCATTGAGAAATTATTGGCTCGTGGCGAGCGCTGGTGGAAGTCTTTCACGGGTGAATTAAATGAGTTGCAGTTTGTTCGTGTTGAACAGCTATTGTACTCAGCTTTTACCGATGGCTTCCAGATGTGGGAGCAACTGCTATCCAACAAAATGGGGCTAGATATTCGTCCCCTAAACGAAGAGGAGTTGTGGTCAAGTCTCTGGCAACGCTTCAATAACACCCCGGCTGTTTCAATTCCTCAGTTACTGATTTTAGACCAGTCGGGATTACGGGAGGAGGTTTACTCAGAAGTCTCGCCCCTGACGCTCCTGATGGAGAAGGATGAGTCTGTACCTGTTGCCGATCGCCAATGGGTCAACCTCAAGCGCGAATACATTGGGGCGATGACGTTTGTTGATAAGCCAGGAGGTTGGTTGGACAAAGAGTCGCAAATGCGCTACCTCTGGGAAGTCATGGCGCGGGAGCGTATTTATGACACGGAGATTTTCTGTCAGCTCACAAAAGCGAATGAAGCTTTGGTGAAAACTAATATGCAACGCCTGACTAAGCAGGCGAATCTGTCGGCAACTTTAGCATCTGAGAAAAACTCGATTGATGTCAAGTCGATGCTGAATATCAAAAAGTCAGTAGCGGCTCAGGAGGAGTTATATGAGGGAGCAGTTCCTCTCTACGCGGCAGTAGTGTTTTTGGTTCACCGTCCGACTCGAAGTCTTCTGGATGATGCTTGTCGCTATCTGCAATCACTTTTTTTGCGCCCTGCCTGGGTAGTGCGCGAGACTGAGTACCCGTGGCGGATTTGGTTGCAAACCTTCCCGATTGTTTGGGAGCGGCTACTTGCGACTCCTTTTAATCGGCGGCAGGTTTATTTAAGTGGCGAAGCCCCTGGACTAATGCCCTTGGTTCGTACCCGTAGCGGAGACGATAGAGGTTTTGAATTGATTGCAGAAGAAGGTGGTACACCAGTATTTCTTAACCTCTACACGGCGCACAAGAACCTTGGGCTATTCGGTACGACTCGAAGTGGTAAATCGGTGGTAGCGGCTGGTATCCTCACCCAAGCCCTGGCACAGGGAATGCCTGTGGTGGCGATGGATTATCCCAAGCCCGATGGGAGTAGCACTTTCACCGATTACACCTCTTTTCTGGGGTCAGATGGGGCGTATTTTGACGTGGGCAAGGAAAGTTCAAACCTCTTCGAGCTGCCTGACTTGCGATCGCTCGACCCAAAGCTACAGCGAGAGCGCTTTGAAGATTATAAGGACTTTCTTACCTCGGCACTTATGGCAATGGTGGTCGGGCAAGGTAAGGGTGAGGTTGCAAAAGAGCGAACGTTCTCTGACACGGTGCGTTCAATCCTTACTTTAGCAATAGAAGCCTTCTTCGGTGACGAACAAATCCGCGATCGCTACGCCCAAGCCTTCACCAACGGATTTGGCACGGATCTGTGGGCAACGATGCCTACTCTTAGCGACTTCTTAAGCTACTGCTCCTACGAACGATTACGCCTCGACTCAGTTAGTGGGGATATCCAAGCAGCGATGCAGCAGATCAAGTTGCGTTTGCGGTTCTGGTTATCCAGCCGAATTGGTAAAGCGATTAGTCAGCCCTCTACCTTCCGGAGTGATGCAAGGCTTTTAGTCTTTGCACTACGCAACCTTTCTAATGATGAGGATGCCGCCATTCTCTCA
>NZ_DATNPA010000320.1:0-6210 GCF_036703385.1 Allocoleopsis sp.
ATTTAGCCTCGATGGTCGCCAAATCCTAACTGCTGGGGATAACACCGCCCGATTATGGGATATCTCCGCAACAATAAAGGTTACTGCTGCTGAAGTAGCCTTTATCAAAGGAAATCAATTTTCTAATCAAGGAAGCATCGAATCAAGAAGACTCGTACTTCAAAAATTAGAAGAAGCCCTTGCACTCTATCGTGCAGATAGAAATTACGCTCAAGCTGCACTCACTCTTTTATCAATTGGTAAAATTTACGCCAATTTCGGTCAATTTCAATCTGCCCTAAATTCCTACAATCAAGGGTTATCATTATCACAACAAGCGGTTGCTAAACCAGAAGAAGCCGCTATCCTCAACAGTCTTGGTCAACTCTATAACGATTTAGCTGACCCGAAAACAGCCCTCGATTACTATAACCAAGCCTTGCCCTTGTTGTATCAATTCAACGACCAAGGAGCAGTAGCCACCACCCACAACAACATTGGTAATCTTCACGCGGCTACAGGAAAAAGGGAAAATGCCCTCCACTCCTACAACCAAGCCCTGTTCATCTCTCGCCCCACAGGTAATTTAGCCGCAGAAGCTACTGCCCTAATTGGCATTGGTAGCACCTACATCGCCTCCCAAGAATGGGCAACCGCGCTGAATGCCTACAACCAAGCCCTGCTCATCTCCCGACACTTAAACGATAAAGTTAAAGAAACCACAATCCTCAATCAACTAGGAAAAATACACGCCGCTGTAGGTCAGAACTCTACCGCTTTGGACTATTACAACCAAGCCTTATCTTTATCCCGACAATTGGGTTACAAAACTGAAGAAGCACACATCCTCTACAATCAAGCCATCTTCAACCGCCAACAAAATAATCTCACCACCGCCAAAACCCAAATCGAAACCGCCATCAATATTATTGAATCACTCCGCACCCAAATCGCCAGCCAAGAACTGCGGCAATCCTACTTCGCCCGTAACCAAAATTACTATCAGTTTTACATCGACCTGTTAATGCAACTGCACCAGCAAAACCCCGATGGCGGATATGATGCTGAAGCCTTGCATATTAGCGAACGCGCCCGCGCCCGCAGTCTTATAGAACTCCTCAGCGAAGCCAGCGCAGATATCCGCTCTGGGGTTGACCCCAAACTGCTAGAACAAGAACGCAACCTCACTCAACAACTCAACGACTTTGAGCATCGCAAGTATGAACTCTTGAGTACTCAGCATACTCAAAAAGAACTCGACGAAATTAAACAAAAAACTGACACCGTTCTGGCTCAACTCAAGCAACTCGAAGCCCAAATTCGCGCTACCAGCCCCCGCTACACTGCCTTGAAATATCCCGAACCCTTAACCTTACAACAGATTCAACAACAGGTACTCGACGACGATACCCTACTTCTAGAATATTCCCTCGGCGAAGAGCGCAGTTACCTCTGGGCAGTCAGCAAAACCAGCATCACCAGTTATGTACTCCCCAAACGCAGCGAAATCGAAGCCGCCGCCCAAACCTTCCGCGAATCTCTCACCCCCAATAGCGCCGCCACTCTCGAAACTGGACTCCCACTGAGTCAAATGCTTCTCGCCCCCGTTGCATCTCAACTCGGCAACAAACGCTTACTGGTTGTTGGAGATGGGGCATTGCAATCTGTTCCCTTTGCCGCACTGCCAATCCCGTCCTCTTCCACAATTCCTCTTGACCCCCCTCAATCCCCCCGAAGCGGAGGGAGGACGGAGAACAAAGACTTGGATTCACGAGAGGGAAGTCCTACTCCCCCCTTCCCTATGAGGGAAGGGGGGCTGGGGGGGTTAGGTTACACCCCGCTTTTAGTCCAAAACGAAATCATCACCCTCCCCTCCGCCTCAACCCTTGCCATTCAACGCCGACAACTGCAAAACCGTTCACCTGTGGCTAAAACTGTAGCGGTAATTGCCGACCCCATCTTCGCTCTCAACGACTCTCGTGTTGCAGGGAAACCACCCCAGCCAACACCTGAAACATCCACCAACTACGCCCTAACTCGTGCCTCCCGTAACTTAGGTTTAGGGGAAGGTGGCAAGGTATTTGACCGATTGCAATTCACTCGCACCGAAGCCGAGAAAATCCTCGCCCTCGTCCCAGACGCTAAACGCTTGCAAGCCTTGGACTTTAATGCCTCTCGCGCCACTGCCACAGACCCAAATTTAGCCCAATACCAAATTATCCACCTTGCCACTCACGGCTTACTCGACCCCATCAATCCGGAATTATCAGGAATCGTGCTGTCTCTTTATGACCAAAAAGGCAAATCCCAAGACGGCTTTTTGCGCCTGCACGACATCTTCAACCTCAACTTGCCTGCGGAACTGGTGGTGTTAAGTGCTTGCGAAACCGGATTAGGGAAAGACGTGAAAGGGGAAGGATTAGTGGGCTTGACAAGAGGCTTTATGTATGCAGGGTCAAAGCGAGTGGTGGTGAGTTTGTGGAGTGTGAATGATGTCGCCACGTCTGAAGTCATGGCAAAATTTTACCAGAAGATGCTCAACGAGGGGCAAAATCCGGTATCGGCATTAAGAGCCGCACAACTGGAGATGTGGAAATCTCAAAATTGGCAGTCTCCTTATTATTGGGCCGCTTTTACCATTCAAGGCGATTGGCGATAATCGCGCTGTCACTTATGACCGAATAATTCGTAATTATGAATTCAAACCGCTGGGTTACAAGCCTTACCATACAAGGGCATCCATGTTTGAACGGGGTCTCGCATCCTGGTTCAAACGTTAATTAGCTGCGAGAAGAAATATAAGTACAACAGAGATATAGGCTAAGGATAAGTCTATTCATGCCCTTGAGCGGGATGACCAATCATTAATGACCAATGACAAATGAAAAACGCAGACCGTTCAAGAATCCAATTTTTCGATTCGTTACTGTGCTACTGGGCGTCTGGTTCGCTTGGGATTTGCTGTCTCACCTGGTAGCAGAAGTTTTATGGTTCAACGAACTGGGTTACTTACCCGCGTACCTCAAACGATTGGCATGTCAGCTTGGTGTATGGGTCATAGTGTGCGTTACATCGGCTGGATTTTTACTGGGAAACTTGTCTGTTGCCCATCGGTTTAAGTATTCCGACACCAGCTTAATATCTAGACTTGCACCTGAGGAACCCACGGTCAGTAGCCAGCGCCTTGCTAGGATGAAATTAAGGCTGCATCCGTTACCCCAAAAAGCCCCTCGCTCCATTAGAGAAGGAACAGGAACTGCATTTCAGGCCGACATTCCACAGTCTTCTCTGCCGCTGAACATGCGATCGCTCCTCATGGTGGTGTTCTGCCTCAGCTTACTGGTAGGGTTGATGCTGCTGCACTACGGTAAAATTGGCCTCTCGCTATGGCATCGGGACATGAGCCTGCTCAATGTCACGCCGCCACTACCAACCGCCTTTGATTGGACATCCGTACAAACGTTAGTCCAACAACCGTGGAACAAAGAGATTGGGCAAATTGGGGTACTTGTGGTTGTTGTAGTTTCCCTGATTGTGAATTCCCAGTTTTGGTTAACCGCGATCGCTTCCGTCCTTTCCTTGTTCTTTGCGCTGGTTCTATCCGCTCAATGGAGTCGGATTTTACTGTACTTCTACCCCACCCTCTTTGAAGCTAATGAGCCACTCTTCGGTCGTGATATTAGCTTCTATATCTTTAGCTTTCCAGTCTGGCAGCTATTTGACTTTTGGTTAGGCGGACTTTTCCTGTTTGGAATAGTGGCGGTATTGCTGATTTATTTGCTAGCAGGAGAGAGTTTTTCCCACGGGAAATTTCCCGGATTTTCTCAAAGTCAACTGCGTCACTTGTACGCCTTAGGAGCAGGAACGGTGGCAATAGTCGCTGTCCGCTATTGGCTGTCACGCTACGAATTGCTGTATTCTACGCGTGGCGTTAGCTATGGTGCTAGTTATACTGATGTCACGGCTCAACTACCCGTGAATACAGCACTGAGCCTCTTAACGGTTGCGATCGCGCTTTGGCTGTTCGTACAAACGATTTTTGGGTTCCGGCATTTTCACAGTAGTAGTCGCAGGGAACTGATCGCCTTGGGAGTGTACCTAGGGGTGAGTGTAGTTGCAGGTGTGGTTTTACCTGCCGCTGTGCAACGCTTCCGTGTTGAACCCAATGAAATAGCCGTCGAACGACCTTATATTGCCCGCAGTATTGCCCTAACCAGAGCCGCATTCGACCTGGAGGATATTGAAGTTGAAACGTTTAATCCCCAAGGCAAACTCACTACCGACATCCTGGACAAAAACGAACTGACGATTCGTAATATCCGACTCTGGGATACGCGCCCTATCCTACAAACCAATCGCCAGTTGCAACAAATCCGACCCTACTATAGATTTTCCAATGGGGATATTGACCGTTACACCCTAAAAGTAGACGCTAAGGGTATTTCTCCCCTCGCGCCAAGAACAGAAGGTGAGGGGCAAGAGACCGAAAAAACTGATCGCTCTCCTACGGAACCGCTGGCGACGGAACGACAACAAGTTGTTATTTCCGCGAGGGAATTCGACTATCAAGGTGTCCCCCAACAAGCAAAAACCTGGGTGAACCGACACTTAATTTATACTCACGGCTATGGTTTTACTCTCAGCCCTGTCAATACAGTTACCGAAGGGGGACTCCCAGCCTATTTTGTTAAGGATATTGGCACGGGCGCAGATGGAGGGGTTGAGGGCGCTTTAACCACATCCAGTCCTCTGATTCGGGACAGTATTCCTATTGGTGCGCCTCGAATTTACTACGGAGAAATTGCCAACACTTATGTGATGACTTCCACGAGAGTCAGAGAATTTGACTATCCCAGTGGGGATGAAAATGTTTATAACATCTACGAAGGCACAGGTGGTATTGCGATTGGTTCACTGTGGCGAAGAGTTTTGTTTGCTCAGTATCTTAAAGACTGGCAAATGCTGCTGACACGGGATTTTACGCCTCAAACTAAGCTGCTGTTCCGTCGCAACATTAACCAACGGATTCGGGCGATCGCTCCATTTCTTCAGTATGACCGCGAACCGTATTTAGTGGCTGCCGGTGCTGGTCACTCAGATGGCGCTCAGAGGCAGAATTATCTCTACTGGATTGTCGATGCTTATACGACTAGCGATCGCTATCCCTACTCTGACCCAGGCAAATATGGTTTTAATTACATCCGTAATTCTGTCAAAATCGTCATCGATGCTTACAACGGTTCCACTGATTTTTACGTTGCCGACCCTCAAGACCCAATTATTACGAGCTGGAGCAAGGTTTTTCCGGAACTGTTTAAACCGCTAAGCGCCATGCCTGTTACCCTACAGAGTCATATCCGATATCCTCTGGACTTTTTCAGCGCCCAATCGGAACGGTTGCTAACGTATCATATGACCGACCCGCAGGTATTCTACAATCGGGAAGACCAGTGGCGGATTCCTCAAGAGATTTACGCGGCTAAATCGCAACCGGTGGAACCCTACTATCTGATCATGAGACTCCCAACCGCCATCTCAGAAGAGTTTATTTTGCTCCACCCCTATACTCCGGTGACGCGCAATAACTTAATTGGATGGCTGGCGGCTCGCTCTGATGGTGACCAATACGGTAATTTACTGTTATATCAGTTTCCGAAGCAGGAGCTTGTCTACGGACCAGAACAAATAGAAGCATTAATTAATCAAGATCCGGTGATTTCTCAGCAAATTTCTTTGTGGAATCGCCAGGGGTCACGGGCGATTCAGGGTAATCTGTTGGTGATTCCGATTGAGCGATCGCTCCTTTATGTGGAACCACTTTATCTGGAAGCGGAACAGAATAGTCTGCCGACGCTAGTGAGAGTAATTGTGGTTTACGAGAACCACATTGTCATGGCTCAAACCTTGGAACAAGCACTCCAAGCGATCTTCCAGCCTCCGCAGCAGGAAACTCCCGCCATTATTCGTCCGGTAGAGGAACCCAGCTTGCCTTAAGACGAATGGCACTGACTTAAGTGATCTGCTGAGGAATTTGCCCCCTCGCATCCCCCAATTTTGGGGGACTTTGAACTCTGGCCCCCCCAGAATTGGGGGTTGGGGGGCGGATCGGCTCGTTAATTCAGTGCCATTCGCCTTAAGACGAATGGCACTGAATTAAGGGAAAAGCGATCATTCTTTGGAAAAACTCGGATTGGGGGGTCTCCCCCCAAACCCCCCACTGGGGGACGAAGC